>JALOMY010000350.1 GCA_025455225.1 Cyclobacteriaceae bacterium
TCTTTCCCTCACCTTTCACTGGTGATGAAAGTGGAATCTCAACTTTCAGGCCATCGGTGTCACCTTCATTCAATGTTCCATTCGTACTTTGAAAGTTAGCCAGGGAAGGCAATTCATCATCAATTATATGAAAATTATAGAAACCCATTGGACCTTCTTTAACAGCGCCCGTTGTGCTTGAAAATTCAAACGAGAGCCCCAGATCTCCGTTATAGACTTCATTGTTAATCGGGATAACTTTAAATCCCGTTTCTACCGAACCTGACTCGACTTGAAGTTCTATCAAATTATTATCGGCTTTCATTTCAGGGTCGGTTATAAAATCAATTCCGTACTGCGCTTTCACGGGATTAAAATAAACTACAACACTACCGCTTCCCTGCGCAGGTATTGATAACAGGATTTTTACGACAATGCCTGCTTCATTATTCTCATCTACGTTACCTGATTCCAATTCGAAATTTGCAATAGACGGGCCTTCATCATCCAGTATTTCTACATTCAATGAACTCCGGAACCCGGTTGCCATACCATTACTAGCATCCGTTAGTATAAACGTTACAGTAAGATTATCATCGAAAACAGAAGTGTCGATTGTTTTTACTTTAAATGCAATCGACTGGTCTCCTTTCTTAACCTGTAATTGAAGGATGCCCGACTCGCCATCAGGCTCAACGGTATAATGCTGACCATATACTGCATTGCTTTGAATTTTTATGCTCACCACAGCGTCTTTGGGTGCGGGGCGTGTAAGCGTAAGCGTAATAAGTGTCTCGCTTCCCTCATGAATATTTAATTCCTTGCTTTCAAATTGAATTGTAACCGGAAGTATTTCTTCATTCTTTTCACATGAGCTTACTGATAGCATCATCATCAGAGGCACTGCAATAAAAACTGGAAGCTTGTACTTGATCGTGTTATTCATGGCAATTATTTTTTGTAATTCATATGCCTATTATCTCATTAATGACTTTTAAACTGTATGAAATCTTATATATCACTCAATTCTGAACCTGAATGACCTGTTGTGAATTTTCCAGGAAACCATCTGCCCACACCCGGTACTGGTCAAGAATGGAAATCACTGCATTACGAAGCTGCCGTGTACTGGTATAATCCATGGAGTTGCTCAGGCCAACGGCATACCCTTGCCATACCGTACGGTTGTATTTATAATCAATGAAATAGATCGCCAGTGTTCCTGAACGCAAATCAATGTGTGTAGGCGTATAATCTAAGTTGTTTTTGTAGGTCTTGAGAAAATTTTCAAGTTCTGGCTGGTTATAACCCCGGTACGATAAACTGTCATTGAAAATTCTATAAGCAATAAGCAAATGGGGCCTCTTGACTGAACGATTGTAACCCAGAAATTTCATCCTTGAAATAATGGACTTTTCGATAACCTCGTTGGTTTCAAAAGGTTCTCCAAGAGTGGAAGCCATTATTTCAAATGTGCGGTACTTTTTAAAGTTCCCGTTGTAATTGTAATCGTATTCTACGGGAAGTTCCTTGTAACCCAAACAGGAAGTACAAGCGATAAGTACAAAGCTGTACATAATCCAGTACAGATGTGTTTTCCTTGCTTTCATAATTCATTTTCCCGATTTATAAATAATGGGTTATCCGAATTACCTTCTTTCAGAATTTCACTGTAATTCTGGAGAAGAAGTATCTGCATAAGCATTACCAGGGTAACGGCAATCTGAAATTGTCCGGTAAGTGCATTCATTAAAGCAGCGATGAACACGATGATTGATACGATCTTGGTTTTCATAGAGAGGATCTTGTTGTTTGTCAGAATTAATTTTAGAACCCCAATGGAACAACTGGTATTCTTAGTGCTGCCTGCCCTTACTGGTAACCCAATGGTTCACAATTCTTCGGCTACTCTACTTATGTCTGACATGACGTGTTGAATAAACGTTGCATGAGTACATCTCCCTTTTAAGGTTAGAAAGAAGTACTTACTGACAAAAAAATTACAATCAATAATACTTCCTTTACAGGAATGAAATTTCTACTTCAGGAAGGAAGGCCAAATATGAAAGCGCTAAAAATTATACGTACATCCAATGTTCAATCCCAGGCCGTACGGTTTTACATAAAAGGGAGCATTGAGATTTTCATTGATGTAAAACGAATAATTTAAGGTTGGTTGAAAGACGGCTTTAAAGCGTCCTTCACTGGGGTACTGAAGCCGGTAATACAGATTATAAAAAACATAGGCGTCCGGGTTTTCTGTGAATCCCTTGAACTGATTTTCCTTACTCAACTTGTTCAGGGCAATCTGAAATTCAAAACCGGTACCCAGAGTCTGCAGAAACTTTTTCTTTGAAAACTGATAGTTCAACCCAATCTGCACCCCAAGATTTTTCAATTCGTATTCAAATGAGCGGTCCACATAAACAAATTCAGGTTGAATAATAATTTCTCCACCCGGCCCGACAACAACATACGTACTATCGACTTGCTTTTCTGTAAAACCAATGGTTTGCTTACGCTGATAATACACCAAACCACCAAAAACTTTAAGGTTTCTGGCAATAGGTGTTTCGGCTCCAACTTCGGCCCGGATTCCCAACCGGTCGGATGAGAATGCACTGATCTTGCTGATGCTCTCTACAATTATGTTGTCGTTTGTATTGCTTTCAATGCGCTGATAGCCAAAAGTAGGCATCAGGTTTATGTACATGCTGAACCGGTTAAATAATTGCTCCTGCCGCTTTCGCTCAGCCTTTTTTTGTTCCATTGTACGTTTTGGCTTCAATGACTTGAATTCAACCTGAACCGGATTGGTTAATGAGCAGATTCCTCAATACGTTGAGTATTTGTAATCAACTGTTCATTCTCGGTATAACTAACCGCATTAACGTTCGCAGAATAAGTTGAAGTCTTTAATTCTCCATAAGACTTGCGGAACGATTCATTTTTATTGGTTCCATTTCTCACTTCAGTAACCAATGGATTAGCCTGCGAAACCGAAGCTTCCGTGCTTTTCCTTTCGATCGCCAACTCTGCCTGCATCCTCTCAGAAAGAGCTCCGGTATTCGCCAGGCTTTCGTACACAGAAGCCGACTGAACCTGTTCCGACTCCTGGTACAAAAAACTGAATAACAAAGCGACTGCCAGCAGACCACCCAATATTTGCCGGCCTAATTTCTTGCTTAAAACAACTGAAGATTGATTTTCAGAAGCCATCTTTCCGGCAATAGCCTCCCAAAAATCCTTCTGAGGCTCTTCCGAATAGTGCCGTAGCCTTCGTATCAACTCCTCTTCATAAGGTTCACGCGTACTTTTCATATTTCCAAATGCCAAAGGCTTTGAGTTTTTCTTTCAACGTTTGTTTTGCCCGGTTCAATTGCGACCGGGAAGTAACTTCCGAAATGCTGAGCATTTCAGCGATCTCCGCATGGCTATATCCTTCCACTTCATGAAGGTTAAATACCATGCGGTATCCATCCGGCAAGTCATTGATCAGGCGTATCAATATTTCGTCTGTAAACTGGGATAAGATGAGTTCATACTCCGAATTATGACGCCTGAATCCGTTATGCTCCCCCTCATGATCATGCCGTTTATTTTTATGGTAATGATTAACAGCTGTATTCACCGCCACCTTACACATCCATTGTTCAAGATGATCCACATCCTGCAACTGATGGATGTTCTGAAATATCCGGATGAAAACTTCCTGGAAGACATCCTCAGCTTCCTCCCTATTTTTCGTATATCGTCTGCACAAACCCATTATTCTCGCCTTAAACAACTCGTAAAACTCCCGCTGCGATTTTGGATCGCCTTGTTTAAGGAGGGTAAGTTTATTTTTAGTTAGAGACATGAAGCATTACATGTCACAATTCACTTCGGTAGTTCACATTAAGGCTTCCAGAATTTAATCAGCTTATTATCAACACAGAAGTACACCATACGATCAGAAAGAACTGTAACAACACCCGTATTAATAAATCCCGTAAATCGTTTGAGAGGGTTAACTTCAAGCCATGTTGCACCTTTATCAAAACTCATTCTCATAGCCAGTTTATGAGAAGATGCATAGCCCTTATTACCTTGAATACCAACAGCAAAACCAATATTGCCTGAAGGAGAGAATTTTATTGAGGTTATAGCAAATGGAAAATGGGCTACTTGAGTTAACGATGATTCATCATTAAGCTGGGTGAACTTTCGGATGGAACTGATTCTTGCAAAACCACCATAAATAGGTTCACTGGCAACATATAATGAATTATCGGGATGAAGTGTATATGAATTGAAGTAATTATCAGATTCTGACAAAAGTAACTTCCACGAATCACCTCCATCGTTCGTAATAAAGAGTTTGCTGGTTTTATAACCTCCATCTCCCAAAGGATCCCACTCATAAACGAAGGCATACCCTACCTGCTCATTCGCAAATTCAATCTTACCCACATCATGGTAACGAAGTGACAATACTTCCTTCCAGGATGCTCCGCCATCTTCTGTT
>JALOMY010000108.1 GCA_025455225.1 Cyclobacteriaceae bacterium
CCAGGGCCAATCCGGATTTTGCTTTTTGGTATAGGTGGTAGGATGAATAAAGAAGACATCGACTTCAGGCAACGGATTATCTTTAGTAAACTGGCCTTTACCGGGTAACAGGTCTGATGCATCTTCTTTACGCGGATGGGCTGCCCAGCCATCGAGGGAAGAGTAATCCGGTTGCAGGGGTATGGCTGTTTCCTCGTAAGGATAATCCTGTATTTTCTTACTGCATGAAGCAATCAATAGAATCAATAAAACAGCAGAATACCGGGCAGTCATTAAGATGATGATCTATGATTTGTGAAAATAGGGAAATATCAGGGAATGAGTTTCGGAAACAGAAGACCCGATTGATTTTTATAGGCTTCGAATTCGGGATAGCGGGAAAGACTCTTATCCTTTTTAATCATGTTTGGAATAAATGCACCGATAAAGAAACCGGTTATCCCGATGTAACCAATCCAGCTTCCCGATAACAGGGCAAAGCCGGTGTAAATCATAAGCTCGCCAAGATAATTTGTATTACGGCATCTCTTAAAAAATCCTTCGGTAATTAATCCGGGTTTGTATTTTAAGGTAAAGTACTTCTGGGCATCGCTGGAATAGTGAAGCATTACACCGATCATATTCAACGCAACAGCAAGACAAAGCATCATGGAAGAGGGTTCATGACTTCGGCTGATCAATACCCAGGGTGCCAGCCAGTAAAGTGCAAGGGCAAAGAATACAAAGATTCCATACCCGTATGAAACACGTTGTTCCCATTGCCGGTCCGGAAATACCCGATCTTTCAATAGCCACAAGAATCCGTAACTCCCGTGCAACGCCAGGTAAATCCAGGCTCCTGTTGAATAAACGTTGTAATACATCATCAAGCCGATGACGAAAAAAGCAGTTAAACCCTTATGAAGGTTGATTGGATATTTCAGGACCATAATGAATGATAGCTCGGTGAATGGAGCCGATAAAGATACATTTTCCCCGCACTAAGATTATCCTGATGACAAGGAATTCATGGCGCGGCTTTCCATTTCCATACTCTTCAGTTTTTCATGAACCACATACATATCCGTATCGGTTAGCAAACCAATTAACTGACCATTATGGATTACAGGCAGGCAACTGATATTTCGATCGAGCATGATGTGCATGGCTTCGCTGATGCTGCACGAAGGGTCAATGCAAACCGGGTCTCTTATCATAATGTCCTGTGCGGTGGCATATGCATCGGATTGTCCGGATGAAAGATAATTAGCAATGCGTTTACGGGTAAGGATTCCGGTTATATTTCCATGACCATCCTCAACGGGTATGTGCCTGATGTTTCTCCATTCCATAATGGTGATGACCAGTTCAACCGGATCATAAGCCTGGGCTGTAATCAGATCGGTGGTCATGATGGTGCTCACTACATCGTATTTAATATTGAGCAGGTCTTTCTCGGTTAACGAAACATCCGGCCATGAGTGAATGGGTTGACCGGTTACTCTTCGTTTATGAATAGCGGATGTAAGTGTAACCATGGCCTCATCACGCCCCAGTTTTTTCTTCAAGGTCCGGAAACCGTTGATCATCCACCGGCTGCCCGTTTTACCGGATTGCGTTCGTTCTTCAATAACCGACAGGTACCGGTTACTGTCATCGTTATTGATGTTGGATTTTTCGAGTCCTTCTTTGGCAAGCGGCAGCAGAATATCGAGAATTAATTTTTGAACCGGCATGGAATTGCCTTCCCAGGTCATCATGGTTTGAATTCCTGTTCTTGCTGCTTTATAAAAATTTTCTTTCGCGTCCTCAAAGTCCATGATCTTCCAGATGTCCTTGTAAGATTCCGGTAGGGCTTTCATCAGGCCCACCCAAAAGGCCAGGTTTGCTACTTCATCAATAACCGTTGGCCCGGATGGAAGATACCGGTTTTCAATGCGAAGATGGGGTTGCCCATTAAGAATGCCGTAGCACGGGCGGTTCCACTTCCAGATTGTTCCGTTATGAATGCACAAAGCTTTCAGATCCGGTACATCACCACGGGCAAGTACATCCAGGGAGTCATTTGAAATATCCGACATGAAGATCAGGGGGTACCGGGAAATATCATCTTTATAAACTTCGCTTACGGTACGAATCCATTTATGGCCAAATGAAACCCGTTGCTGCCGTTCGCGAAGGTGGCGAAGTCTTCTTCGCATATCTACGCTTTGTTGAAAAAGTGTGATGCGTGTTTCGTTCCACAATTCACGTCCAAACAGGAGAGGGGAATTGGTTGATACTGCCAGTACCGGCCCGGAGATGGCCTGTGCCCAGTTGTATAAATCAACAAATTCGTTCACATCGGTTTGCAGGTGCATTTGAAAACTGGTGTTGCACGCTTCAAACAAAATGTTGGAATGCGCCAGCATCAGTTCATCCACTCCGCTGATGTATAATTCGAAATCTTGTCCGCGGAGACGCCTTACAATTTCACCTAAAGCCTGGTATCTTGGGTTGGGCGTCATGTATTCCATTTCAACAGCCCGAAGATCGATGGAAGGTAAAATGCCTGTGAGAATTAATGTATCATCAAACGATGAGGCAATTTGGTCGGCCTTATGCAGCAACCGCCTGAGTTCACTTTCGATTTCGCTGAAACAAGTTGGATTAAGATGCAAAGGCTCAAGATTGATCTCCAGGTTGTATCGTGCCAATTCAGAAGTAAAGTGTGCATCGTTGAGGGCCGCCAGGATTTCCGGACCGTTACGCGAGGGCTTGTAGTGCTTGTCGACAATGAAGAATTCCTGTTCAACACCCACTCGGCTGACACCTTTCTCAAAGCGGTTGTTTTCAACCATCTTATCAAGGGCGTGTACATCATGGAGGAGATGACGCAAAAAGATTTTACGTTCTTCTGAATTTTCTGCAATGCGTATCTGATGCTGGCCCATGACGATCGTAAAACTGATCGATGAAAATTAAATGCAGGAAGGTTATAATAATATGATTTTTAACAGGTAGCATCGAAAGTTTAAAAAGTATTATAACCTTCATTTTACCAATTTTCATGATTCAGCTGTGTAATCAGCTGGGTTGTTGATGATGAATGTCATGGTAATAAAAGTTGAAAGGATTTATAATCGGCTGAAATGGCTAACCTTTCGGAGATATTCAGTTTGTATTACTACAAGCATCATCAAAATGTGATGGTGGCTGTAATGAAAACGCTCGAGGCGCCTACGCATGAAAATTTTCATGACCTTCGGGTTAGCCTCAAACGCATTCGGTTTATTGGTAAAACCTTAAAACGTAATTTAGTCCGTAAACCCGGAAAGTATTTTAAACCCTATACCCGGTTATTTCGGTTAGCCGGAACCATTCGGGAATACCAGGTGCATACCTATTTGATTGGTAAACTGCAGGCTGAGTATGAAGATGAATCTTCGCCCAGGCGATTTGTAAAAAAGGAAAGGAAGCTGATTCAAAGTTGGCCGGAGAAAGCGATGGAAATTCTGCACGAAATTGTGCTGGCTTATATACCTATTCAGAAAAGTTTGAAACACTGGTCGATTACTCTTCCAAACTACCTGGAAAGTTTACAGGAATGGTTTAACGATTGGTTCAATGAGGAAAATCCCGATAAGCGCCTTCATCGCAGCCGAAAGGTTTTAAAGGCTATGGTGTATAGTGGTGAACTCTCACCGGAAATCCGAAAGGCTATCGGAAGTTTCTGTAACCTGAAAGCAGCTCTTAAGTTGGAGGATGCAATAGGTGATTGGCATGACCTGGAATTATTATTGGATCAGCATGAAAAGAATAAGGATGAGAATGTTGAGCGTAAACTAAAAAGTGAAAAGAGACGGGAACGGATAAAAATCAACAGGCTGATACCTCAACTGGCTTCAAAGAAACAAGCAGTACGTTAGCTTTCCGACTTATGATAATCGTGATACAGGTTATACATATCCTGTATTGTGGCAAAAATATCTTTGGTTTCCAACAGCAATTTCATTTGCAATAAACCAATCCGGCTTCCGAAATCGCCTTTTTGTAAGGCTGCGATCTGCTCATCAATTGTCTGGTCGATGAAGGTTTTCCATTTCAGGTTCTGACGAAGTACATCTTCATAATGCTTGAATTTGGAAGATGAAATCTCCTGGCAGACCAGGTCGGTGTAATGCAAAAGTCCTTTCTCGATTTCATTTATTCGGGCCAGGTACTCTTTGGTGGGTGTAGAATGGTAATTCCGAAGATGTTCGGTACAACTCTCACTGATCAGTTCAATGCTTTGGTGGAGATCCTGCATGTAATTGAACATCAGGATGTACAACCGGCTTGCCGGTAAATTTCGCTTCGGCATTTTCTTAACATACTTGAGAATCTTATTTTCCAGCTTAAGATATTGTTCGCGTAGTTCCTTAAACCGGATGAGCGATTTTTCCAGCGCATTTCGTTTCTCCTGGGCAATGGCATCCAGGCTGGTAGAGTACACCTTGAGCACCATTTTAAGATTCTTAACGGTTACGTCTTTGCTCTCCTCAATGGCTTGTGTAAGGTTCTCCAGGTTACTGGAAAAAACCTTTTTATCTGCAGATTCTTTCTTTTCTTTTTTTGCGAAAACGATATGGCTGCGAACCAGAAGGAATCCCGCAACAGCCGTTATGGCAATTACACCGGTTGTACCGGTTTTAAACAGAATCATTCCTATAAAGGAACTGAAACTGAATGCGATGACTGCGGTAATCAACCACCCGGCAATTACATTCATTACACCCGCTACACGATACACTGCGCTTTCCCTTCCCCAGGCCTGGTCGGCAAACGAACTTCCCATAGCCACCATAAAGGTCACGAACGTGGTGGATAGTGGAAGTTTTTGTGAGGTACCGTAAGCAATCAAAACACTTGAAACTAAAAGGTTAACGGACGCCCGCACCAAATCAAAAGAAGGCTGGTCTTTTTCAGCAATAGCCTCCATTTCGTCTTTAGAAAATCGCTTCTCCAGTGATTTTGACCAATGCCTTGGCAATAAGGTGTCAATTAATCGGCCAACATATAATGAAAATCCAACCAGTAAGCGCGACACCATGTTCGGTTTGAATTTCTCTTCGCCCTCATCCTGACGACCCAGAGAAACTTCAGTTTCAGTTACTTTGCGGCTCTTGGCATTAGTCCATAACGTAATTACCATGATACCACCTGCTATTAGCAAGATCCATGTCGGTGTTGCAAGTTTTTGACTTAGAACTCCCATCTGAAACTGGTCCGGAGGTATGCCAGATCCTGCCCAGGCCTGAAACGCAGATAGACCACCGATGGCTACACCTATAAAATTAACGAGGTCATTTCCGGCAAAAGCCATGGCCAGTGCGAAGGTGCCCAACAATACAACCACTTTCAGCGGGTTGATGCTGGTGTACCACATGATCAGTTGAATAATGATGCTGAAGAATACCAGGCAACCGAACACAATCGGCCAGGTATTCGTCATGATCCAATTAATCTGGTCATCGCTGACTAGGGTGCTTCCTTTAACTCCTTTTATGAGGAGAAAGTAGATGATAATTGTAATGGACAATCCACAGAAGATTGCCCCGTATTTTTTCATCGACTTTTTAATAGAAAAAGTAAAGATCATCCGCGACAAGCGCTGCACCAGCGATCCAACTATAAAGGCTAAAAAGATGGAAAGGAATATCCCGGTGATAATGGTAAAAGCACTCGAGAAGTTAAGAATGTTATCCAGTGAAATATCATTCCAGCTAAGTCCCTGGTTAAAGGAATGTAATACGCCAATGGCAAAGGCAGCTCCTAATAATTCAAAAACCAGTGACACTGTAGTAGAAGTAGGTAATCCAAGGCTGTTGTAGAAATCCAGTAAAATAATGTCCGTAAGCATTACTGCCAGGAAGAGGTACATAACCTGCTCAAAGGTGAAGAAGGAGGGATTGAACAGACCATTCCGAGCAATTTCCATCATGCCGCTGGAAAACATCGAACCGAAAACAACTCCAAGGCTGGCTACCAGGAGAATGATACGCATAGGGGCAACTTTGGAACCTATGGCAGAATTAAGAAAATTAACGGCATCATTACTTACTCCAACAATCAGGTCAACAATAGCCGCAATAAATAAAATGGCGAGGAGAGCGGTAAAGAAATCCATAGAAGAAAAGGCGGTTCTATAGGCAAATTTCGGGCAAGATACCCTGTTGCCTGATAACGGTAAAACCTTTTATGATATTAATATCTAATTAACTCATTATTAACAATTTATTAATACCAATGTTATCAATAGGTTTTAGCTAAAACCTTATCGGAAACAGAAATATTGGCTAAAGGAATGGGATGGATAGATTTCATTTCTGACCGGTAGAAATTGAATAGCAGACCAGGCATATATTTTGACGTGATAAGTACACATTTTAAGCAGCGTATTAACTGTTTATGGCATTAACCTGTTAGTGAAGTAAGGCCCTAATTTAGTATATTGAAACAACCGATACGAAATGACTTTATACTCTTTACTTCTTGTTGCTGTTTTCGTGTTCCAGGATTTACCATACAAACCGGAGTCGGAGTACGCCATCCGGGTCGATCTGAAATTTAAACCCAGGCCAACCGAGGCACCCGGCAAGGTTGACTTATCGGAAACGAGAGAAGAATACGAGAAACGAAATTCAACTACACCGTTACCTTACCTGATCCTCTATTTAACAGTAAAGGAATCTCCCAATGGCGAATCCAGGATAAGATTAGTTCGGGATGGAAAACAGATTATCGGCAACCGTAAAATTGAACCGGATAAGGAAATAAAAATTGAAGTTGGGTTTACCGATGATGCCAAAGACAAGGTTTCCGGATACGAACATATTGTCTATTTCATGAATGAGGATAAAAAAGAACGTAGCCGGATCGTAATCACCATTGAGCCCAACGGGGATTACCTGATTAATGGTGAAAAACGCGGACGCTTCTGACAATCCGCTCAACCTGCCGCTCAACCAGAATTATAACAAATAGCCTAAGGAATCAGAAATAAGGGCGTTTAAGCGGGAAATTTGTGTTATTTCGCGTCAAACCATCTTTGTATGATACGGCTACTGTATTGTATTGTGTTGTTTCCTTTCCTGGCAGTGGGTCAGCAAAAACATGCCGATGCATCGCAAATAAAACTCAATCTTAAGCGGTTAAACTTCCTTGGTTCAGTCTTATACATGGCAGCCCACCCGGATGATGAGAACACACGGGTTATTGCCTATCTCGTAGGCGACCGGCTGGCAACTACGGCCTATTTGTCGTTAACCCGGGGAGATGGCGGTCAAAACCTGATTGGCCCTGAAATGCGCGATCAGCTCGGATTAATCCGTACCCAGGAATTAATCGCAGCACGTAAAATTGATGGCGGACAACAATTTTTTACCCGCGCCAATGATTTTGGGTTTTCCAAGTCCGCGACAGAAACATTTCAGATCTGGAACAAGAATGAAATTCTTTCGGATGTAGTTCGCATTTTTCGGCAGTATCAACCGGATGTCATTTTAACCCGGTTTCCACCGGATGAACGTGCCGGACATGGCCACCATACAGCTTCCGCCATGCTGGCGATTGAAGCCTATGATGTTTCTGCACAAGCTTCGGTTTATCCGGATCAACTAAAAGTCTTATCGCCATGGCAGCCTAAACGGGTGCTGGTTAATACCGGGCGCTGGTGGAACACAACCATCAATGAAAATACTCCGGGTATTGTTTCGCTTAATGTAGGAACGTACAGCCCTTTATTGGGGGCCTCATTTTCGGAGATAGCCGCAACCAGCCGGAGTCAGCATAAAAGCCAGGGGTTTGGTGTGCCCAGCCAACGGGGCGATGCGCTTGAATTTTTTGAATTGGTACGGGGTGATGCTGCCAAAGATGTTTTTGATGGTGTTAATACTACCTGGTCGCGGGTAAAAGGTGGTGAAGCTGTTAAGCCTTTGGTCTACAAAGCCATCAGGGAGTTTGACCTGGAACGTCCGTATTTGTCAGTTCCTATTCTGCTTCAAATCAGGGAAGCCATCCGGAAAGTAGAACCAGGTGTGTGGCGCGATCGTAAACTCAAAGAAACCGAGCAATTGATTACCGATTGCCTCGGTTTGTATACCGAGGTTGCAGCTGGCTATTATTATGCTTCACCCGGCCAGCGAATGAACCTGACCTTTGAAGTAATTAACCGTTCCCCGGTTGACGTCTCCTTAACACGTCTTTCAACGGCTAATTTTCTGTTCGATTCTACCTTTAATAGTCGCCTTTCGAACAATGTGGCCTGGGTTCATAAAATGAATAAACAACTCCATCCTGAAAAGGCATTTTCAGATCCATACTGGTTAAAGGAACCGCATGGTGTTGGATTGTTTACAGTTGGCGATGCATCATTAATTGGAAAGCCCGAAAATGATCCGGCAATCATCATAACCCTGGAGTTGATGATCGGGAAGGAGAAAATTGTGGTACAGACACCGGTTGTGTATAAGTGGACCGACCCAGTAAAAGGTGAATTGTATCGCCCCGTGGAAGTAGTTCCTCCCGTGTTTCTTAATTTATCGGAACCGGTTGTGGTTTTTTCGGATCAATCACCCCGCACAATTG
>JALOMY010000109.1 GCA_025455225.1 Cyclobacteriaceae bacterium
GTAAACTTCTTTTGAAACTCAACATCGGTAAACCGAAATTGGAACGGATACGCGGGCGAATATTTTTCGAAAATTGACTTAACTGTCTGGATGGATGCTTGAAGATCATCTGTTTTCTTCAACCGTATTGTCACCCATCCGCCCCAGTCATCCAAAATCATGAACATAGGTTTTACAGGTTCAAAGGGTGAGTCCATCATCACATCATCAACCACCCCAATGAGTTTTCGGGTTCCATCCCACAATGGAAGTTCGGTGCCAATCGGATCTTTCAGGTTCATGAGCTCAAGACCGGTCCTGTTTACAAGGATGGCTGCCGTATCGCTCTTGAAATCCTCCGAAAAATCGCGGCCTTCCAGAATTTTAATACCCATTGTTTTGGTGTAATCGTAGTCGGTAACAACGGTAGTAAACAGCACACGCAGATCCTCCGGTTTACCGGGCCATCCCAAAAAGTTGTTCGAATTAATATCTGTAATCTGACTGTTCGCGCGGGTAACAGCCTCCACAACACCAGAATTTAATAATTCAAGTTTGATCGGTTTATAATTGGTCCTGACTTCGTTAGTAAATTCAACAGCGATCAGATTTTCACGGTCATAACCAAGCTGACGGTTTTTCACCAATTGTATCTGCTGATAAATGACAATCGTACCGATGATGAGCAAAATCGAGAATCCGAATTGCAGTGTAACCAATACCTTGCGCGGAATACTTCCTCCCCGTCCTGTGCTGATTTTTCCTTTGAGCACTTTTACAGGTTGAAACGATGAAAGATAAAACGCGGGATAACTTCCTGCGATGATTCCGGTTAACAAAACAATTCCCAATGCAGCATACCAAAATAAGGGAGATGCATAATCAATAAATAGCTTCTTCTCAACCAGTTCATTGTAGGAAGGAAGCAAAAGTTGCGCAAGAAGAACAGAAAGAGCGAAAGCGATTAATGAAATAAGGGTCGATTCCCCAATAAACTGCAAGATCAATTCGATTCGGTTGGAACCAACACTCTTTCGTATGCCCACCTCACGTGCCCTGCGTTCCGACCGTGCCGTGGCCAGGTTCATGAAGTTGATGCACGCCATAACAATTATAAGAATAGCAATTGCCGTGAATAGCTGAACATATTCGATCATGCCACCAGCTTCCCTTCCATTTTCAAACCGGGAATACAATCTCCAGTGAAGAAGCGGATAGATAAATAGTTCAGGCTTCGTATCAATTTCCCCATGTTCCTGTAACATATTTTTAATGCTTGCTTCAACTGCAGGCTGATTTTCAGAATCATTCAATTCTGCAAAAACCTGGAACGAATAATTTCCCCAATTGTTCGTATTGTCCCTGACCCACTCGTTGATTTGTTCGCGGAATTTCCAGGTCATCAGGAAATCAAATTTAATACTCGAGTTTTCAGGAATGTCCTTTAGAATGCCAGTAACCTTCAGGTCGTTTTCATTATCAATACGAATGACTTTGTTGATCGGATCTTCATCACCAAACATCGCCTTAGCCGTAGATTCTGTAATAATAATCGATCTTGGATCATCCATTACTTGTGAGGCATTTCCATAAACCAATGGAAACTCAAACATTTCCAGAAACTCCTCGCTGGCATAATATCCCCTCTTGATCAGCCGTTGATCATCAACTGTGAGCAGATGATCGCCTCCCCAATCCGTAACGGTTACACGTGCGATATTACTATCAGCAGTTTTAAGTGCTTCGTAGGTAGGCAGGGGCACCGATCGCCAGGAGTTGATTTTTCCATCAAAGGTTGCATTAACCCAAAGCTGGTAAAGCCGGTTGGCTTTGGGATGGAAGGTGTCGTAGGAAGTCTCATCATGAACCCAAAGCAGTATCAAAATACTGCAGGTAATGCCCACCGATAACCCGATAATATTGATAAAAGAATAAAACTTGCTTCGGGAAAGGTTTCTTACGGCAACGAGGAAGTAATTTTTGAACATGGGGTGGCTTTAGAAGGATAAACTGGAGATTTTGAAAAAAGTGTCAAAAAAAGACATCTTTTTTCGAGCTTAAAGACATTCCTTCTTTTAAAGAGTTGCACCAAAAAAAGAGCCGGGCTCTCACCCGGCTCAGTTCAACTAACCCTTAATCACTTCAGCTCAGTTGCTGGAGTATTTTGATTCACCCAATTTGGAATGGGCTACTGCTAATCGTGCTACAGGCACACGCGGACCAGAACATGAAACGTAGTTTAATCCAATTTCATGACAGAATTGTATGGATTCCGGATGGCCACCATGTTCACCGCAGATGCCTACCTTAAGCGATGGATTATTTCTGCGACCTTCTTCAACAGCCATTCGCATGAGTTTGCCCATACCTTTACTGTCAAGTACTTCGAAAGGATTGTCTTTCAATATACCTTGAGAAATATAGAACGGTAGAAACTTATTCTCGGCATCTTCACGTGAGAAGGAGAATGACGCCTGTGTTAAGTCGTTCGTTCCGAAGGAGAAGAATTCAGCTACCATTGAAAGTTCATCTGCTTTGAGACATGCCCGAACGGCTTCCACCATCGTTCCAAACTTGAATACCAGCTTAATCTTGTTCTCCGATTCCAGTTTCTCCTGGATTTCATTAACGAATGTTTTAACCCGTATAAGTTCTTCAGCTGTTATTACCTGGGGAACCATAATTTCCGGATGTACATCGGTGCCTGCCTTCTGACACTCAGCCGTTGCTTCCAGAATGGCCTGGATCTGCATGCGGTAAATTTCAGGGAAGGTTATACCCAGACGAACACCGCGGTGTCCCAACATCGGGTTAACTTCATGCAATTCACGCACTTTCTTCAGCATCTGTTCTTTCTTCTGGATGGCTTGTTCAACCAATTCAACTCCGCCAAGGGTGAATGGTGAAGGTGAGCGCTCTGGAATATTTAAATCAGCATTTAACAGACGTAAGCTGCCAAACAGATTGGTTACACCGCTTATGGTTTCTTTTAGGTGGCGCAAGTGAGTCAGTTCGTCCCGAAGCACATCTTCGGTAGGAAGGAATTCGTGAATTGGCGGATCCAATAAACGAACGGTTACTGGTCGTGGTGCCATCACGGTAAAGATCTCTTTAAAGTCATTGCGTTGCATTTCTTTCAGTCGGCCCAAGGCCGCCTCGCGTTCCTGTTCTGTTGCAGCCAGAATCATTTCGACCACAATCGGCAAACGGTCAACATCATTGAACATGCGCTCCGTACGGCAGAGGCCAATTCCCATTGCTCCATACTCAAGGGCTTTCTTTGCTGCTGCAGGCGTATCGGCATTGGCAAATACTTTCAACTGGGCAGCGTTATCGGCCCACTTTAACAACGTTTTTAGATCTTCGGAAAAGGTTGGCTCCACAGTTGGGATTACACCTTTGTAAACATTACCGGTACCCCCGTCAATCGTAATGTAGTCGCCTTCATGTAAGATTTTATCTCCTACAATTGCCTGACGAAGCTTCACGTCAACTTTAATACCTTCTGCACCGGCCACACAAGGCTTACCCATACCCCTGGCAACCACCGCAGCGTGTGAAGTTTTTCCTCCACGGCTGGTTAATATACCTTGAGATGCAAAGAATCCATGAATGTCTTCGGGTTTAGTTTCTTCCCTTACTAAAATCACCTTTTCACCGGAACGGCCTAATAATTCAGCACGGTCGGCATCGAATACCACATGACCTGAAGCGGCACCGGGTGAAGCCGGTAATCCAACGGCCAGGGGTTCTGCCTTATGATTAACATCCAGGCGAGGGTGTAGTAATTGCTCCAGCATATCAGGCTTGATGCGCAATAAGGCTTGTTCTTTGGTTATCAATCCTTCATGGGCCATTTCAACTGAAGTGCGAACCATGGCCGTAGTATTCATTTTTCCATTGCGGGTTTGCAAGCAATAGAGAACACCTTTTTCTATGGTGTATTCAAAATCCTGAACTTCCTTATAATGCGTCTCAAGTTTATTACGAAGGGCTTCCAATTGCTTATACAAATCGGGCATTTCTGTTGCCAGTTGAGCAACCGGTTTCGGTGTGCGTATACCAGCCACTACGTCTTCTCCCTGGGCATTGGTTAGGTACTCACCATACATCACGTTTTCACCTGTGCCGGGGTCGCGTGTAAAACCAACTCCAGTAGCACAGTCATTACCCATATTTCCGAAGACCATGGTTACTACGTTAACCGCTGTACCATTCGCCATTTCGGGTGTGATTTTAAATTCCCTGCGATAGTCAACGGCACGTTTACCCATCCAGGAATTGAACACGGCTTTAATGGCAATTTCCAGTTGTTCATAAACATCTTCCGGGAACGGCTTTCCGGTATGATCTTTCACTACTTGCAAAAAGCGTTCACTGATTTCTTTCAAATCCTCGGTGCTCAAGCCAACATCCACTTTTACTCCTGCCCTGCGTTTGATTTCTTCAAAATGATGATCAAATTTTTCATCGGGTACACCCAAAGCTACTTTACCGAATAACTGGATAAAGCGTCTGTAGGCATCATAACCGAATCGTTCGTTACTGGTCTGGCGAATAAGACCAGTCAGAGTTTGGGAGTTTAAGCCAAGGTTCAAAATGGTATCCATCATACCCGGCATCGACATTGCTGAACCTGAGCGTACCGAAACCAGCAGTGGATTGTTCTTATCACCAAACTGTTTGCCGGTAGCTTGTTCAAGCTTTTGCATATTGGCATGAACCTGAGCAATCAGTCCATCGGGTAATTTCCGTTCGGGTGTCGCCAGGTAGGTAAGGCAAGCTTCAGTGGTTACTACAAATCCGGGAGGAACATTCAGACCGATCTGTGTCATCTCACACAGGTTCGCTCCTTTTCCTCCTAATAATTTTTTATTCTTTCCATCACCTTCGTGGAATGAATACACATATTTCAAATCCTTGTCCGTTTTCATTTTTGATTTGGCGGGTTGGTCGAGCACGATTGTTTCCATAATTCGTTGTTTTAAAATATGGCTGAATCTACCCCCATAGCAGCCTGATAAAGAATGACATATGTCACACCGAAAGGCGATAGTAATCATGATTTTTGCACAGCTTAAGTGGACTTGTAAGCTCACTTTCCCGGCTTCAATAAGCCATCAAAAATGCTAACTTTGCGCCCGTAAACGTTTGAACTATGGCTCTAGTAGAATTAGTGATGCCCAAAATGGGAGAAAGTATTATGGAGGCTACGATACTTTCCTGGCTGAAGAAACCGGGCGATAAAATTGAACAGGATGAGTCGGTGCTTGAAGTTGCCACCGATAAAGTGGATACCGAAGTACCCTCAACCCATGCCGGTGTGTTGAAAGAAATTCTGGCTAAGGAAGGAGAAGTTGTGCAAGTAGGTAAGCCGATTGCCGTTATAGCAACTGAAAGTGAGGCAGTGCAACCCGATGGAAAGGAAAAACCGGTTCAGCAACCGGAAATTAAAAAAGTCGAAGCAAAAGAATCAATACAAGAGCCGGCCCCAGTGCTGCAATCCAACGGGTCATCGCATCCGGCTGATTTTAAATCTGCCTCCCGCTTTTATTCACCCCTGGTAAAAAATATCGCTAAAGAGGAAAATATTGCGCTTGCTGAACTGGAAGCAATACCCGGAACCGGACAAGAAGGCCGGGTAACGAAAAAAGACATTATGGCTTACCTGGAAAACCGAAAACTGGGTAAGGCGATTCAAGTTACAGCTCCTGCGTATAAATCACCGCAGCCGGCACCGGTCTCCATCAGTGGCGGAGATGAGATTATTCAGATGGATCGCATGCGCAAGATGATTGCCGAGCGCATGGTGGATTCCAAACGTATTTCACCTCATGTTACTTCATTTGTTGAAGCTGATGTGAGTAACATCGTCTACTGGAGGAATAAAGTGAAAAATGATTTCCAGAATCGATTTGGCGAGTCGCTTACCTTTACCCCCATTTTTGTGGAGGCTCTCGTTAATGCGATCAAGGATTTTCCCATGATCAACATTCAAGTTGACGGAGATCGGATTATCAGGAAAAAAGAAATCAACATAGGCATGGCTGTAGCCTTGCCGACCGGTAACCTTATTGTTCCCGTAATAAAAAATGCCGACCAGTATAACATAACAGGCCTGGCAAAAATTGTAAATGATCTGGCCAATCGTGCCCGTGAAAACAAACTGAAGCCCGATGAACTTACTGGCGGAACATATACCTTAACCAACGTGGGTTCCTTTGGTAACGTAATGGGCACACCGATCATTGTACAGCCCCAGGTAGGTATTATGGCAACAGGTGCCATACAGAAGAAACCGGCTGTGGTTGAAACTCCCTATGGCGATGCCATAGTGGTTCGTCATAAGATGTTCTTATCGCATTCCTATGATCACCGTGTAGTTGATGGTGCATTAGGAGGAAGTTTTGTAAGACGCGTAGCCGATTACCTGGAGAAATTTGATATTAACCGTACGGTTTAATAATACCTGATTCAATAACCATTCAACGCATTCGTATTTCATGAAATTCGGAACCAAGGCCGTTCATGCCGGTGTGGAGCCAGATCCATCTACCGGGGCCATAATGACACCCATTTATCAAACATCAACCTATGTTCAGGAGGAGCCCTCCAAACATAAAGGCTACGCATACGCCCGTGGTGCAAATCCAACACGCAATGCTCTTCAAAAAAGTATTGCAGCGCTTGAAAACGGAAAGTACGCCTTGTGCTTTTCTTCGGGCATGGGAGCAACGGATACGGTAATCAAACTACTTAACCAGGGAGATGAAGTTATTACCAGCAACGATCTGTATGGTGGATCGTATAGAATGTTTAAACGGGTGTTCGAACGGTTAGGGATAAAATTTCATTTTATCGACATGGCCAATCCCGATAACATCATACCCTTTGTCAATAAAAACACAAAACTGATTTGGCTGGAAACGCCATCAAACCCGTTGATGAACATCATCGACATTGAAGCCTGCGTTACCCTTGCCAAAAAACATAACCTGTTGGTTGCCGTAGACAACACCTTTGCTTCACCCTATCTTCAGAACCCGCTGGATCTCGGAGCAGATATTGTTATGCACTCTGTTACGAAATACCTGGGTGGTCATTCAGATGTAGTGATGGGTGCATTGGTAACCAACCAGGAAAAACTTCACCAGGAATTAGCCTTTATTCAAAACTCATGCGGAGCAACTCCCGGCCCGCAGGATTCCTTTCTGGTATTACGGGGTATTAAAACGCTTCATCTGCGCATGGAGCGTCATTGCTTAAACGGAAAGAAAATTGCCGAATACCTGAGAAACCATCCAAAAGTTGACCATGTCTACTGGCCCGGTTTCGCAGATCATCCCAATCATGAAATTGCAAAAAAGCAAATGAGAGATTTCGGAGGTATGTTATCCTTTACGTTGAAGGATGACCGACTTGAGAAAGCTTTTGATTTAATGAAAATGGTTCAAGTATTTTCGCTTGCTGAATCATTAGGCGGGGTTGAATCATTGATTAACCATCCGGCTTCTATGACGCATGCCAGCATTCCACGGGAAGAACGGATTAAAAACGGATTGGTTGATTCATTAATCCGGTTAAGTATTGGTGTTGAAGATGCTGAAGATTTAATCGAAGATTTGGAACAGGCACTCCATAAAATCTAACCTACATTTTAGGTTTAGGCATATTCTTCTTTTTTTTCTTTGGAGGTTTAACCCGTTCAGCTTTTCGATCTTGCTGCTTGGCGATCTTCACCTTCTTTTGCATGGAAAGATCCTTCTTTCCATTTTTACTCTTCTTATCCTGAGCCCGCGTTAAACGCTGTTCCTGGGTTTCGTTGGCTGCTTCCTGGGCTTTCATGGTGCGATTGGTCTGCTGCCCCCAGCTGAACATCACAAAAAATAACATCGGAATCAGTGCGAGTGTCTTTTTCATAATCTGCGATAATACGTAACAAATTTAGAGATTTATACCGGAAGCCGACTAAATGTAATCTCGACCGTTAAATCTCTTCCTGTACAATTCAGGCCGTGCGAATGGAATTCTTTATCGGAAACAATACATTAAATGCGCTGCCCTTTCCCGGTTCAGTTTCCAATTCAATTTTGCCTCCGAGACGCTCAACCAATATTTTAACGATAGCCAGACCTAGTCCATTCGGACTTTCACCGGCCGTAGGCCGGGCAGAAAGCTTTTTGAATTTCTGAAATACATGCTTTAAGTCTTCAGGGTAAAAACCCGGTCCCTCATCCTTAACCTGGATGCAGCAATAACCCGATTGGGTGGTAACTGAAATCCAAATTATTGTAGCCGATGGAGAAAACTTAATTGCATTCGAAATCAGGTTATCTAATACCCGGACTACATACGATTGATCGAGAAATACAAGATCGGCAAACGCGAAGTCTGATTGAATTGAAATAGATTTAGTGGATGCATAATGCTGAAAGGCTTGAATTCGTTCTTTCACCAGCAAGCTCAAATCAAAATACGAATAATCCGGCTCGCGGTTAACTTCTAAAGCATTAACATCCAGCAAATCCGTAATCAGGTCAAGTCCGGA
>JALOMY010000110.1 GCA_025455225.1 Cyclobacteriaceae bacterium
TGTTGAAAATCCCTGACACTGATTTTTCCGGTTCCTACTTCAAGTAGAGTTCCCACTATGGCCCTTACCATCCCTCGTAAAAACCGGTTCGCCCGAATGGTAAAAATCAAACGATTCCCTTGTTTCTTCCAGGATGCACTTTTAACCGTACAAAGAAAGTGATTTACATCGGTCTTTACCTTGCTGAAACATTCAAAGTCATGCTCACCCCGTAATAACGCAGCGGCTTCATTCATGTTTTGCAAATTCAGGGGCTTAAAGAAATGCAGCGCCAGGCCGGTAAGCAAGGGGTCCTTTACCAACGTAATGTGGTATTCGTATTTCCGTTCGATAGCCGAATACCGTGCGTTGGCTGCTGGCTTAACACGATGAATGGATCGAATAGCAATTTCGCGAGGTAAAAATGAGTTGAGTCGATGAATAAGACTTACAGGATCAAATTCCTTTTCAATATCAGCATGAAAAAATTGTTGCGCACAGTGTACTCCGGTATCGGTACGTCCACTCCCGACAATTTTTACTGGCGTACGCAGAAGTTTACTTAATGCATCTTCCACAACTTCCTGCACCCCGGTGGCATTGGCCTGGGTTTGCCAACCGGAAAAATTTTTACCGTGATACGCTATTTCGAAGAAGTACCGGGGCATTTGCAGGAGCTGAGTAGTTGAGAATACGAGTAATTAGTAGGATGATTTATAATAAAATAGATATCAATTGTTAATTAGTTTATGTATTTCGGTTAATACCCCGAATATACGCATTTAGCAGTCTGCTGACTTCCTCGAGATCGCCTGCAATCGTTTCAGTATCAGCATATCTGAGATCACATATTAATCGAAGGTAATATCTGCATTCAGCTAATGATCCTTGCGAAATATTGAAGTATCTCAATTTATCCTTGATTCCATTTTTTGAATATCCTTCAACAATATTAGCCGCAATTGAAATGGCAGCTCTGCGTAATTGGCTTGATAATCCAAATTGCTCTTCCTTAGGAAAAGTTCGGGTTAGTGTATAGATATTAAGGACAAACTGATGCGCTTTTTGCCAGACAATCAAGTCCTCAAAATTGCGTGTTTTTATCATCAACCTAGTACTTAACTCTAATAATTCTACTATTGAACCCCCGGCCTCACTATATACTCAACTACTTACCTGCTTTATTCCACTTCTACTCAACTCCTCAATTACTCAGATTCTCAACTCCTCGAACTACTCATCCCCTCAAAATCTTACTACTCAATATTCTTCTTACTTTTACGCTCCAATTTAACGCAACCCCTATATGTGGCAAAGAATTCAAACTGTATTTCTGGTAATTACCATACTGGCCTTACTGGTGGCATTGGTTCAACCCATCTGGCAAGTACAGGATGGCGATATATCGGTTGTGCTTACACCTTTTTATTTACTGAAGGGCACGGAATACACCTACCTGCCCTATACCATTACCGCTGTGCTTGCAGTGGCAGCAATAACCCTGGCCATCTTTGAAATCAGACGGTATGATAACCGGCAAACCCAGATTAAACTGGGGGCGCTGAATACTCTAATCCTGGCTTGCTATATGATTTCGGCTGTTTGGTTCGCTTCGAAGTTAACCGAACAATATCCCTTTAATTTTAAATACGGCCTCGGCTTGTACCTGACCTTTGTTGCCGTTATCTGCAACTGGCTAGCCATACGGTTTATCAGAAGAGACGAACGGATTGTGAAGGATTCCAACCGCATCCGCTAGCTGCCAACCTGTCATTTTTGTCCTGCTGGAACAACATTTGAATCATTGCGCGCGCAGGGATTACTAGGGTAATTCCCGATTGTTAACGTTTTACAGAACTAAAAACAGAACACTATGGCAGCCGTAAAGGAAAAAGGCAGTATTTCCATTCATACCGAGAACATCTTTCCGATTATCAAAAAATTCCTCTATTCCGATCATGAAATTTTCCTCCGTGAACTGGTGAGCAATGCCGTGGATGCCACGCAAAAATTAAAGAAGCTGGCTTCGCTGGGCGAGTTCAATGGTGAACTTGGCGATCTTAAAATTGAAGTGAGTTTCGACAAGAAGAAAAAAACCATCACCGTCAGCGACAAAGGCATTGGTATGACGGCTGATGAAATTAAAAAATACATTAACCAGATTGCGTTCTCCGGAGCTACAGAATTCGTAGAGAAATTCAAGGATAAAACCGATGCGAAAGATATTATCGGAAAATTCGGACTGGGTTTCTACTCCGCTTTTATGGTGGCGGATAAAGTGGAAGTAATTTCCAAATCGTACCAGCCCGAGAGTGATGCCGCAAAGTGGACATGCGATGGCTCTACCGAATTTGAAATATCAGCTTCCAAAAAAGAAACACGGGGAACCGATGTGATCCTGCACATCAACTCCGACTCAGAAGAATTCCTGGATGAGTGGCGCCTGAAAAGCATCCTCGAAAAATATTGCAAGTTTCTTCCGGTGGAAATCAAGTTCGGAACAAAGGAAGAAAGCGTTGAAGATGGTGAAGATCAAGAAGGAAAGAAAAAATACAAAACCGTTACTTCTGACCGCATCATCAACAACACTCAACCGCTCTGGACCAAGTCGCCTAATGATCTGAAAGACGAAGACTATCTTAAGTTTTACAAGGAGCTCTACCCGTTCAGCGAAGACCCGTTGTTCTGGATCCACCTGAATGTAGACTATCCCTTCAATCTCACAGGTATTCTTTACTTCCCCAAAGTGAAGAATGATTTCGAATTGCAGAAAAACAAAATTCAGCTCTATTCACGCCAGGTTTTCATCACCGATGAAGTAAAGGATGTAGTACCCGATTTCCTCATGTTACTCCATGGTGTTCTCGATTCTCCGGATATCCCGCTGAACGTATCGCGCAGTTATTTACAGAGCGATGCCAACGTTAAAAAAATCAGTCAGCACATCACCAAAAAAGTAGCCGATAAATTACAGGAACTGTATAAGAAAGACCGGGCTGATTTTGAAAAGAAATGGGATGACATCAACATATTCGTTAAGTACGGCATCATAAGTGATGAGAAGTTTTACGATCGCGCCAAAGATTTCTCACTGCTTAAAAACTCTGAGGGCAAGTATTTCACCCTGGAAGAGTATAAGGAAAAAGTAAAAGCCAATCAGACCGACAAAGACAAACAGCTGATTTATTTATATGCCTCCGATGCAGGCAAACAACACAGCTATATTGAGGCCGCAAAGAATAAAGCCTATGATGTGTTGCTGATGGATGGTATTCTCGACAATCACTTTATCAATACACTGGAACAAAAGCTGGAAAAAACCCACATCAAACGCGTGGACAGCGATACGGCTGATAAACTGATTGATAAAGACGAAAAATTGGAAACCGTACTTACAAAGGAGGAGCAGGACCAGGT
The DNA here is from genome assembly GCA_025455225.1 of Cyclobacteriaceae bacterium. GTDB lineage: Bacteria > Bacteroidota > Bacteroidia > Cytophagales > Cyclobacteriaceae > UBA2336. Next base: position 3,397 of record JALOMY010000110.1, read on the forward strand.
TAAATCGATCTTCGATAAAGCCATTAACAACTCCAACATGACGGTAAGCGTGGAAGCGATGGCCATGGATGATCTGCCGGTTGTGATTACCATGAGCGAGTTTATGCGCAGAATGAAAGACATGGCAAAAATGGGCGGAGGCGGTTATGCCTTCATGGGCAGCATGCCCGACAGCTACAGCGTAGCGGTAAATGGCAATCACGGCATCATTCAAAAAATACTTAAAGCTGAAACCGAAGAGCAAAAGTTAAAACTAGCCAAACAAGCCTATGACCTGGCATTACTTTCACAGAATATGCTTACCGGTGCAGACCTCACCAACTTTATCAAGCGAAGCGTAGAGTTTGTTGCTTGAGTTCGCATAAACTTCTAATCGGATAATAAGGAAAACCCCTCTTCGGCTGGAGAGGGGTTTTTACTTCAATACCGTGAATCGCTTGCAATTTCATACATACTTTTTCAATTTTCGTATCGTTTTCATGAATATGAAGGTGCTGATTTACCTTTTTATTGGCTTGAGTATGCTGATCACTCTTCCTTCTTTCTCACAGGAAGAACCGGATCGGATGTTCACCATTGATACTCCCGTAAGCCTCGACTTCGAAAAGGAAGAAGAACCCATCAATACCCCCAAGAAAAAGAAACCTAAAAAGAAAGTCTTCTACGGAATTAAAACAAAAAAAGGATTTACCCGAAAGGGGGTTGGTGAACGTACCGTATATGAAAACTTCTACTACCTGAAAAAACCAGAGGTGCCCAATACGCTCGTACGCGACATCTATTATTATGATTACGCCAGACGCGAAGTGACTCGAACCAGCAAGTTTGATCCGAAAAAAGGCGTGCTTGTTCATGGTCCGTACAAGAAGATGCAGAATGACGTGGTGCTGGAAGAAGGCATTTTTTACAAAGGCACCAAACACGGAAGATGGATGAAATACAGCCGCGACAGTGTGCTGGTGGATAAAGAAAAGTTCTTTCGTGGTTGGCCACGAGAATCACTGATCAGCTACTACGATCCGGTGGAGCGGAAAAAAGTAAAGGAAATTATCCCGATTGAATTCGGAGAAAAGGAGGGTTACTACTACATGTTTTATGAAAACGGTCAGCTGGCCGTAACTGGAGAATATAAATGGGATTGTAAAATCGGTGACTGGTATGAATACTACCCTTCGGGAAGAAGAAAGAAACTAATCGCCTATCCGAAAGAACCTTATGAAAAAAACGCCAAACCTTTCATCCGGGTCGAATGGAACGATAAGGGAAGAGAAATCTACCGCAACAACAAAGCTTCCTGATCAATACAAGCTGCCCACCTCTGAAGTTAGTTAAACCTTCAAAATCCGGTCTCCAAGCATAACAATTTAACACTTAAGCACATTAACACCTTAACACTTAAGCACCTCAATTAATAGCGTCTTCAAAATGAGTGATCTCAGGTGGTTCACCCAGTTTTACCGATATAATATCAAACCGAATATGACCTTGCCACCTTGTTGAATAAATATACTCATCGGCCGCTTCCATAATTTTTCTTCCCTTCTTCAAATCAACAAAAGTCTCGGGTTGTCCGAATGCGGTTGAACTCCGGGCTTTAACTTCAACAAAAATCAACCAGTTCTCCTTCTGAACAATCAGGTCTATTTCGGCATGTTTATACCGATAGTTTCGCATCAGCACTCGAAAACCCTTTTGTTCCAGGAATTTTGCTGCCAGATCTTCACCCTGTTTGCCTATCCTGATCTTATCGCTCATGAAAAGAACAATTCATCCTTCAACATTCTAAATTCGTACATTATCTGATACCTTTGAACGTATTTTCAAGTTTATGTCTGCAACCAAGAAATACATCGAAAGTTTTACCCGTCAGCTGGCGGATGCCCTTCGCATAAGTGAATCGATTGACCTGGTACGCCCGGGTAGTGACATCCGTAACATTGTGATTGCCGGAATGGGCGGCTCAGGTATCGGTGCTAACCTCGTAGAATCCCTCACCTTTGGTCGAATTCCCATACCTATAACGGTTTGCAAAAGTTATAACATCCCCCAATTTGTTAGTCCGCATACACTGTTTATTGCGTGCTCGTACAGCGGCAATACGGAAGAAACCATTGCAGCACTTAACAAAGCCCTGCTGAAGCGGGCTCATGTCATTGCCATTGCTTCTGGTGGAAAGTTGCTCGATATCGCCCGCGAGTATAATCTGTTTTATATTCAACTGCCGGGAGGATCAGACAGCCCCCGCGCCATGCTGGCTTATAATATGGTGGCTCTGCTTTCTGTTCTCTATCATACCAACCTGATCGGATCTACCTACATCAAGGAGACAGAAAATGCAATTCAGTTTCTGGATCGTGGAGAGAAAGGCATACAAAACGAAGCTGAGTTGATTGCGCGTAAACTCAAAGGCAAACTTCCGGTGATTTACTGCGACAACCGGCTGCATGCCATGGCCTTGCGTTTTCAGCAGCAGCTGAACGAGAACGCCAAACAACTGGCCCACATCAACACGTTCCCGGAAATGAATCACAATGAATTGGTAGGCTGGCAGTTTCCGGAAGCGCTGATGCCCTATCTGCAAGTAATCTATCTCTACTCCGATCATGATCATGAACGTGTAGAAAAACGCATGGAAATCTGCCGCGAGATATTCGAGAAAAAATCAAACCCGATTATTGATGTAGTGGGCGAAGGGGCTTCCTTGCTTGAACAATATTACTACCTGATTCATTTAACCGATTGGGTTTCGTTTTACCTCGCCAAAGAAAACGGAGTGGAGCCCGACCCGATTGAATCGATCAATTACTTAAAAGAAGAGCTGGACAAGATCAAGTGAATTCTGTCATTAACCGAAAGACTCAATTTATCAACCTTGGTTTAACCGACTATCAACAAGCCTGGGATTACCAGGCTTCGCTGTTTTCAACCATACTGGATGTAAAAAAAGAAAACCGCGACTTGCCGGCTGAACAGCAAAAGCCTACCAGCAACTATTTGATTTTCTGTGAGCATCCACACGTATATACCCTTGGGAAAAGTGGAGATGAAAACAATCTTAAAATTCCGAAAGAAAAGCTTCATACCATCCAGGCATCGTACTACCACAGCAATCGGGGTGGCGATATAACCTATCATGGGCCGGGACAGATTGTAGGTTATCCGGTAATTGACCTCGAGAATTTTTTTACCGACATTCATCAATACATGCGGTTTCTCGAAGAATCAATTATTCGAACACTCCATGAATATAATATTGAAGCCGGGCGCATACCCGGATTAACCGGAGTGTGGCTTGATCCGGAAAACGATGTGCGGGCAAGAAAAATTTGTGCTTTAGGAGTAAAAACCAGCCGATGGGTAACCATGCATGGTTTTGCCTTTAATGTAAATACCGATTTGAATTATTTTGACTACATCATTCCTTGTGGCATTCAGGATAAATCGGTCACTTCCATGAAAAAAGAACTTGGCTATGAAGTGGACTTCAAATCTGTTGAAGAAAAAGTGCGAAAACACATCGGTGATTTGTTTAATATGGAGTGGATATGATTCGTGATATTGAAATACCGGAAGTAAAAAATGTAACCCTTGCCGTTGCGCGCAAACAGAAGCCGGGAGAAAGTGACGAATGGAGCGTTTACCTGATCAATTCGAATTCGTTCCCCATCGAAAACACCCTGGTGGCCAGCAAGGGATATGGCTTAAAAGACGGAGAAGAACAGCGCACCTCCGTATTGCGTCATTTTCTGGAAACCGTTCCGGCATTGAGTTCGGCTTTGGTTGAACCGATTGATCCGGCCGTATTTCATCTGAACAACGAATACTGGGTTAGTTATTACATTGGTTCGACCATTTACGATAAGCGATTTGTCTTTGTACCCGATTCGATTTGTGATGAAAATATCCGTTTTATCAAAGAGTTAAACATGGAAGGTGTATTGCACTCCTGAACATATGATCAAACGAATTACATTTTTCCTGATGATCTCGGCAACCATTTGGGTTGCTTGCAAGGAACAAAAATCATCCGAACAAATAATGACGGTCACAGGCGAAAAACCGGTTAGTGAAATGGGAGTTACATTACCCCATGAACATGTGCTGGTAGATTTTATCGGAGCAGACAGTATACAACCCGGACTATATAATCCGGATAGTGTATTTGAGAGGGTTTTGCCCTATTTACAAGAAATTAAAGCTCTGGGTGTTCAAACACTTGTTGAATGCACACCCGCCTACCTGGGCCGGGATGTTCAATTGTTAAAACGTTTATCGGAAGCCAGCGGCATCAACCTCCTCACCAACACCGGGTATTATGGAGCTGCCCGTGAAAAGTTTGTACCCGATCATGCATACAAAGAAACTGCTGAACAACTGGCTCAGCATTGGATCGATGAATGGAACAACGGCATTGATGGAACCGGTATTAAACCCGGATTCATGAAACTCAGTGCCGATGCAGGTCCGTTAACCGATGTGCAGAAAAAAATTATGAAAGCCGGTGCGCTGGCCCATCTTCAAACCGGGTTGACCATCGGGGTACACTCGGGTGATGGAAATGCTGCACGCGAAGAATTGGCCATCTTCATGGAAAACGGTGTAGCCCCCGAAGCGTTTATTTGGATACATGCCCAGAACGAAAAGAATTTTGACATATTTAAAGAACTTGCCTCGAAAGGCGCCTGGATAGAATTTGATTATATACACCCGGAAACAACCGAACAATACATTCGCTTTCTGAGCTACATGAAAGAAAACAACCTGTTACACCGCACCTTACTTTCGCATGATGCCGGCTGGTATGATGTTGTTAATCCTGCACTTCCCTTTCGGGGATTTACATCTTTGTTCAATGACTTGATCCCACGTATGAAAGAGGAAGGATTCACAGATGAAGAAATCAATCTGCTCATCCAAAAAAATCCAACAGAAGTTTTCAACATTCGCATACGCAAACTATAAAATTTACCAACCTTCGGTTGTCAACGATAAGATTAGTACCTTAAGCACATGAATGCCGACTTGCGCGACATCCTCTTTCTTGATATTGAAACCGTAGCCTGTACCAATGACTATGTTTCCCTCGATGAACGGCTTAAAGTTCAGTGGTCGCGTAAAGCTTCC
>JALOMY010000111.1 GCA_025455225.1 Cyclobacteriaceae bacterium
TCACGTTTCTCCTTTCTAAACCGTTTCGTTTTTGAATTAGCCCTGATCCCGGCCTAAGCCGGGACAGGGCATCTCAACCTGCAAACAATGGATAGACCAGCCGGTCAGTGCCACTATTTCTGACCTTCGATCACTCCGGTTGAAAACTTCAATGGTGTATTCGATCCAGCCGGTGATACACGAACGTATCCCTGCATTTCCTGGTGCAGTGCTGAACAGAAGTCGGTGCAGTAGAATGGCACTACGCCAACGGCTTGCGGCTTCCACTTCAGGGTTTGGGTTTCACCCGGCATAACCAATATTTCTGCATTCAACGCACCTTTGATGGCAAAGCCGTGCGGAACATCCCAATCCTGTTCAAGATTAGTTACATGGAAATAGACATCATCACCTACGCGAACACCTTCAATGTTATCCGGAGTCAGGTGTGAACGGATGGCAGTCATATAGACGTGTACTTCATTGCCTTTGCGTTCAACCCTGGCCATCTTCTCTCCCTTCGCTGCGTAAGGGTGTTCATTTTCTTCTATCGGATAGAATTTTACGGACTTGTCTTTAATCAGGCTGGCGGGAATAGCTTCTGCATAGTGCGGTTCACCAATAGTAGGAAAGTCAAGAAGAAGCTGCATTTTATCACCATCAATGGAATAGAGCTGAGCGCTTTGGGTTAATTCCGGACCGGTAGGTAAATAGCGGTCTTTGGTAATCTTGTTATAGGCAATTACATATTTACCATGAGGCTTGGCTGTTGGGCCACCCGGTACACATAAGTGACCGATGGAATAATAGGTAGGAACGCGGTCGAGAACTTCCAAAGTCTTAACATTCCATTTCACAATTTCAGATGAAACAAAGAAAGATGTGTATGCATTTCCATTTGCATCAAACTCGGTATGCAGAGGGCCAAGTCCAGGCTTCTGTACTTCTCCATGCAGTGCAGATTCATATTTAATGATCGGAATACCACTGAAGTCACCCTCAAAATCCTTATTAGCAATGGCTGTTTGAATCTTACCGAACGAGAATACCGGCATTACGGCAGCCAGTTTTCCACTTCCTACAATGTATTCACCAGTAGGATCAACATCACAACCATGAGGTGATTTCGGACAAGGAATGAAATAAACTACATCCGGAAATTCCATCACATCCAATACGGTTACTTCATCCAGGATCGTACTGGTAGCGGTGTGTGTTCTTTCATCATAAATATTGTGAGCATATTTTGCTTTCTCCTTTTTGCCTTTACCCTGGGCAATGTATTCTTCTGCTTTCTTCCAGTTCACTGCCATGATAAAATCCTTGTCATTGCGTGAAGCATTTACTTCAAGGAGTGTATAGGCCTGCTCGGTGTTGTAGCAGGAGAAAAAGAACCATCCGTGAGACGGGCCTTTACCGGCACGGCTTAAGTCGTAGTTAAAGCCAGGGGTTCGTAATTGAAAGGCGATGCTCATGCGACCGCTTTGAGGATCAACTTTGATAAAACTGATGGATCCTTTAAAGTTTTCTTTATAGGAGGAAATGGGTACATCGCGATTATCACCGATCGGGATGCTGAAGCGTGTACCGGCAACAACATACTCGGTATTCTCAGTAATAAACGGAGAGGAGTGGTTACCCCCGCTGTTGGGTAATTCAATTATTTCAGCCGTACGGAAAGTTGTTAAATCAATCCTTGCCACACGCGGAGTGTTATTTGCGTTACCAAACACCCAACGACCATCGTGTTCACCTTTTGTTGTGGAAATTGCTGTGTGATGAAGATCATCCCAGGGAATATAGCCATGCGAAGTATTTAACATGGGTTTGGTTTCTTCGCTGTATCCATAACCGCTTTCCGGATTGACGGAAAACACGGGGACGTTGCGGAACAATCTTCCGGAAGGCAATCCATACACGGCCATCTGGCCATTGAAACCACCGGATACAAGATTGTAAAACTCATCGTATTGACCGGGGGCTACATATACTTTGGAGGCTGCATCGCCAGTAGTAACTCCAACAGGGCCTTTCGGCTTGCAGCTGGTAACAGCCACCAGGGCCAGGATAATCCCCGAGGAGAACAGTAACTGAATTATTCGATTTGATTTCATAGTAAATTATTTATGTATTGGGTTGATTCGATTTTATTTTTCAGGCGGAAGCAATACGGCATCGATTACGTAAACAATACCATTGGATGCCTTCACGGATCCGAGAACATTAGCCCCGTTCACCGTAATTTTTCCGTCCTTCTTATTGAGTGTCACATTTTTAAGATTAACCTGGTTCAGGGTCATTCCATCCTGAATTATATCTTCATTAATTACGCCTACATACACATGATATTCCAGGATGTTTTGCAGGGCAGCACGGCTTTCCGGCTTTAATAAATTTTCTACAGTTCCTTCAGGCAGTTTGGCAAACGCATCGTTAGTAGGCGCAAAAACGGTGAAGGGCCCTGCATTGGATAATGCATCTACATATTCTGCTGTCTTAAGAGCCGTTACCAGCGTGGTGTGATCTGGCGAACCAACGGCAACCCGTACCACATCGGGTTTTGATGTTTCATCTTTTACATTAGATTGGCCACCGCCCACCGGTGCAGCGGATGTTGCTGTATTTTCCTGTTGCTGCTGGCCACAGGCAAACAGTAACACGAGTGGAATAATTAATATTCGTTTCATATAGTTTAGGGATTATTGGTTCTTATTGTTCACCGTCATTCTGACGCATGAATTCGAGAACATCGCGCGCATCACCAATCGATACATTCTGATTCGGCATGCGGGTTAAACATAACTCAAGCAACTTCTGCGCTTCCGGATCCTTATCCAACATCACATCCACATTGGTGATCATGTTCATGATCCATTCGGGCTTGCGGGTTTTAGTAACGCCTTTCCATCCGGGGCCAACAACACGCTGGTCATCCAGTTTATGACATGCTGAGCATTTCATTTCATAGATATCCAATCCACGCTTAACGCGTTCCTGGTCGAGCGGGCTATTCAATGTAACGTTTTTAACTTGTCCGATACCTTTAGTAGGGTCTACTACTTCTTCCACCGGACTTTTTGTTGCTTCAGGCGTTTCAACTTTTGGTTTCTCAGGAGCACAAGCCCAGAGTAATACCGTGGCGAATAGAAAAGCACTTACTTTTTTCATAGTTAATGATGTTTGGTTTGCAGTTGAACGATAAATCAATTTTGGTTCAAGATATTGCCAACTCGCTCGTTGGCCTTATGATTCGAATCATAAACTCACTTTGATTTACGTCACTCAGGAATTTAGCCGGGACAATACAACCAGACGTAAATCAAGACTTCGTGAAAGTTGTTAAGTCTTTAATTAAACGTTTGAATTTCAAACGATTTCTGAATAAATAAACTGATAAAAATCAGTTCTTCTGGTTTGTACGTAAAGGGATTAGCTTTTAGGATAGTGAGAATAAGCCCTCTGCACTATTTCTTAACCTTCTTCTCCCCGGATGGGGTTGCCTTTTTGGATGGCTTTTTATCCTCAAACAACATGCGTACGGAGGGGGTATACGTATCATCGTATTGTCCGCTTTTCATACTCCAATAGAAGATGAGTAAGAAAACAATCGCCATCGAAAGACTGATCAGGATAAGCAGGATAATGATCGTCATGGCTTCTCAGAGATTACGGTTATTTGATTCGTTAACCAAGTTAGTAGCGGCTACATTTACCGCTACGGTTGTAAAAACAACCACACTGATTGAACTCAAAGGCATTAGGATGGCAGCTACTAAGGGTGTTAAATGCCCGGAAACAGCAAAACTTAAAGCAATGGCATTGTAAAGGAAAGAGAGAACAAAGCCTGCTTTAACGATCTTTGTTGCCGACCTGGCCAATCGAAGGAATGTATCTACGTGTCCGATTTCTTCACCGTGCAGGATGCCATCGCAAGCCGGTGTAAATACACCTGTATCATCCGTTACAGCAATACCCACATCAGCCTGTTTTAAGGCTCCTGAATCATTAAGCCCATCGCCCAGCATCATCACCTTTTTTCCCTGGTGCTGCAAATCGCTGATATAATTAAGTTTGTCGTGCGGACTTTGATCAAATAAAAGTTGAGCCGTTGGGTGAAATAATGTACTCATCTGCACTTTATCCGCTTTATTGTCCCCCGAAAGCATCGCCACACATTTTTCACCCAACCGGTTCAACAAATCTTCAATATCATTACGCACCCGGGTACGGATGCTGTAAAATCCTTTCAGTTCATCATCAATAGCCACAAATACATGGGAGGCCTTGCCATCAACCCGTTCATGAAACCCGGTAAATTCAGCCGATCCTATCTTTACGTTATGTCCCTCAAGAACAGCCTCAATTCCTTTACCCGGAATTTCTTTAAAGCCGTTTACGGGTGTATTGCTTATCGCGGCTATGTGCCGGTGAATTAATTTACTCAGTGGATGCGTTGAATAGCCGGTAAGTTCACCGACCCACATGGTTTCTTTCTCTGAAAGCTCTCCGGTAAAAGTTACCTCCGGATCTTTTCCATGCGTAACGGTTCCGGTTTTATCGAATACAATCGAATCTACCGATGCCATCCGTTCAATTACATCCGCATTCTTCAGGTATAAACTGTGTCGTCCAAATACACGGAGCATATTGCCGTAGGTAAAGGGGGCGGTTAATGCCAGTGCACACGGGCAGGCTACAATCAATACGGAAGTTATGATGAGCCATACCTGGGAGGGGTCAACCCAATACCAGTACACGGCTGTGATCAGCGATAATCCCAGAATGACCCAGGTAAACCGCCTGGCTGCGCGGTCTATCATGCGCTTGTACCGGCTTTCTTCAGGTTTCTGAAAGACTTCCTTATTCCATAAACTGGTGAGGTGACTCTGTGAAGTTTTTTTCTCCACGGCCAGGGTTACCGGCTGGCCAATCAGTTTACCTCCGGCATATACCAGTTCACCTTTAACAATACGAACAGGTCTTGATTCACCGGTTACAAAACTGTAATCAACTAAGGCTTCTTCATCCAGCAGGATCGAGTCGGCCGGAACAATTTCCATATTCCGAATCCTAATCTGGTCTCCGGGATTGATATCGTATACTACCACCGGGATCCATTCCTTACCCTCTTTTCTTAATACCGCCAGCGGGAAATAAGATTTAAAATCGCGGTCGAACGCGAGGCTTTCATAGGTTTTGTTTTGAAACCACCGACCAATAAGCAGGAAAAAAACCAAGCCGGTAAACGAATCCAGGTAACCCGGTCCGAAGCCGGAGATTATATCCCACACGCTTCTGAAAAATAAGGCAATCAATCCGACCGCAATCGGCACATCAATGTTAATCTGGCGTTGCCTGAAACTTTTCCATGCTGACAACAGGTAGTCCTGATCGGAATATAAAAAGACAGGAATGGAAAGAAGGATATTCAACCAGGAGAATACTTCCATCAGGTGACCATCGGATTGATCCAGACCCAGGTATTCCGGGAAACTGAACAACATGATGTTGCCGAAGCAAAACCCGGCAATGGAAAGTTTCAAGACCAGTGATTTATCAATAACTGTGGTTTGCCTGGATTGAACTTCGTGATCGAGATTGATTTTCGGTGCGTATCCCAGTGAAGCAATCAGCTTGGCGATGCTGCTCAGTGCTACTTCCTGGGGCTTGAAATCAATTGTGACATTCTTGCGTGAGAAGTTGACTTCCGAGCGCAACACACCCGGATTCAGCTTTTGCAGGTTCTCCAGCAACCAGATGCATGAAACACAGTGAATAGCCGGCACATAAAACTGTACCCGGGCAAATGATGATGAATCAAAGGTCAGTACTTTCTTACGGATATCCTTTTCATCAAGGTAGGCATAGGTCTCATCGCTTACATACCGCAGGTTTGTTCCCGGATTTTTCTCGAGATCATAATACTCACATAGTTCATTCTCCTGCAGTATTTCGTAAACGGTTTTACATCCATAACAGCAAAACGCCTTATTGTCCAGCCATAGCGTTTCCTCACAGGGTTCACCGCAGTGATAGCATTGAAGTTCGGTCTTAACAGTGGATTCCATGCAAGGTTACTGATTATCTATAATGTGCATTAGTAAATAAAATTACCCGCACCCGATGCAATTCGATTAAATCGTCTGGTCTTAAAAATTGTAAGCGAAGCGATTTCCGGTTATTTCTTTAGTGAATACGTCCAGATCGGGCACTCGGTATGATTCACTACGTCTTCAGCCACACTGCCGCTCAGCAGGTGCGCAACACCTTTGCGGCCATGCGTTCCCATTACGATCATATCGGCTTCCACTTCTTTTGTGAAACTGATTACACCGGCTTCTTCATACGGATCGTTATACACATTTACGGTATAGTCCTTAAACATGAATCGTTTAGCAAATGCATTCAGCCGCTTCATCGTAATGGAGTCGCGTGTAAAATTCGTAGGTGTATTGATCCAAACAATATGAAGTTTCGCCTTGAAGAAATTCTGTAGTTCCTTCACTTTCATGACCAGATTTTCCTGTTTCTCCGTATCAAGTGTATTGGGAAATACGATGCTCTTGATGGATGATCCCTTAACATATTTCTTTATGGCAATTACCGGAACCGGTGAATTGCGCACCATCTTTTCAGCATTGGAGCCTATCAGAATTTCACGAACACCACTGGCACCTTTTGTTCCCATAATTACCAGGTCGATACCATTGTCTTCAATGTAATCGTACAACATGCGGTAAACCGGGCCAAAGATTACTTTGCTGGTAACTTTTTTCACGTTGGGTGCATGCTTTGTAATCAGCCTGGTGAAATGTTTTTCAGCCTTTTCGCGCAATTCCTTGAAGAGCGCCTCTTCATAGGCCATTACCGGCATTAAAACTGAATCGTGGAGAACAGGAACTTCAACTACGTTGATCAGGTGAATTTCACCCTTGCTTTGTTCAGCGATATCGGCAGCGAACCGGAATGCATTAATAGCTTGTTCCGAAAAATCGCAGGGCACTAAGATTTTTTTCATGACTTTCGGGGATTATGTCAGTATAAAAATAGAGTGCATTCATACTAATCCGGATGATGGTAATCATAGTTGATCCTGATAAAAATCACTTTTGCTTTCAAGTGATTTGTTGAAAGGAAAGTATCCGGTAAGGGATTTATCTGAATATCCTTAGTTGAGCAGCTGCCCGAAACCAAAGAGCAGCACAAAAAGCAACGTGGACAACGCCATTTGCTTGAGATAAGGATCCAGTTCGTGTTCTGTCTTACTTTGGACGGCAATTCCGTTCCGGATAAACAAGGGAACACTCAACAGGAAAATAAATTGCCACGGTGAAGCATAGGCAATAAGGTTGTAAATGAAGGCACTGCTAATTCCGGCAACCAGTAAAAACCAGTGGTAGGCAACGGCCTTGTCCCTGCCAATGCGAACGGGGATTGAAAATTTACCGGCTTTCCGATCCGATTCGATGTCGCGAATGTTGTTGATGTTCAATACTCCCATGGAAAAAAAGCCACAGCTCAGGGCAGGTAAGATCTGAAGCGGATTGACTTCTTGCGTGAACAAATAAACTGAGCCCATTACCCCCACAAGTCCAAAAAAGATAAGCACGGAAACATCGCCCAGGCCGATATACCCGTAGGGTTTTCTTCCAACCGTATAGGCAATTGCAGCTAAAATACTGAGAACACCCAATCCAAAGAAAAACAGAAAGGCATTCCAGTTCCATCCAAAGGCAACCCATAGCAACCCAATACCGCTAACCAGGCACAACACCACGAAGACCATCAAGGCCGTTCGCATTTGTTCAGGTGAAATGGCTCCCGACTGAACCGCCCGGCTGGGGCCTTTACGTCCGTCATGATCGGCTCCATGAATGGAATCCCCATAGTCGTTGGCCAGGTTTGAAAGAATTTGAAGAAAGATGGTGGTGAACGCACACAGCAGGAATATATCCCACCGGAATGCACCTTGCGATGCAGCTAAAAATCCACCCATACCAATACAGGCTAATGCGAGCGGAAGGGTTCGCAAGCGGAAAGCAGATATCCAGGTTTTGATTTCCATACGCGTTGCAAAATACTTATTTCCGGATGATCGCATCCATTGAATAGCGGCCAGGGCCGTTCAAAAAAATTACCACAAAGGGTATTAAAAATGAGAAAGCGTGTTCGCGTTCCATAAACGGCTGCCCTGTATGCCCGATTAAAATGGCCATTATCATATTGATCATGGCTGGAACCAGGGCAATACGGGTGTAAAACCCGAGAATGATAAATACAGGACAAACCAACTCTGCAACAATGGTTAAAACAAGGGTGGCCACGCTACCGATGTGAAACGGATTGGGCCAGTACGATGACTTTTCTTCGAAGTTGATAAACTTATCCCACCCATAAACCATCAGGAACACAGAAAAAAGCCGGAGTAGTAGAACCCCGGCATCTATGGAAATCGGTTTTATGCTTAACAGTTTCCTAAGCATATAGGCTTACAGGATTTTATCCATGATTGGTTTTTCGTAGGCCTTC
>JALOMY010000351.1 GCA_025455225.1 Cyclobacteriaceae bacterium
CAGCATTGGATCTATTTACTATACCAATTTACTGGTTGATCAATTGAAAATACGGGAGCGTCAGCAAGTTGAATTGTTTGCCAAAGCGCTGGAGTATACACTTAATAATGAATCCGAAAACCTGCTTTTCGTTACCGATGAAATCATCTTTAAAAATAATTCCATACCCACCATCTGGATCACGCGGGAAAAAGAATATCAATATCGAAACATTACAGTAAATCCTTCCTGGTCGGAAAAGCGCAAGAATCAATACCTGCAGGACTTGGTTGAAGAAATGAAATCGCTCTACGATCCAATTCAAATGACGTATCGTAACGATAGCGGAGAAATTGAAACGATAGCGGAGAAATTGAAGATTACGGTTATGTCTATTATAAAAATTCATTTCTCCTTACCCAACTTGTTGCATATCCCTACATTCAACTTTCGGTCATCGCCATCTTTGCCTTTATTGCTTACCTGGCCTTTAATTATTCCAAAGTTGCCGAACAAAATCGCTTATGGGTAGGCCTTGCTAAAGAAACCGCGCATCAATTGGGAACGCCCTTGTCATCTCTTATGGCTTGGATCGAGGTTCTTCGTAGTGATGACATGTTAAAGAACAAGGAAATCATCGAAGAACTTGAAAAAGATATCCGTAAGCTTACTATCGTTACCGAACGGTTTTCCAGCATAGGTTCAGTTCCCCAACTAAAGCCAGAGAATGTAGTATTGCTGGTAAATAATGTAATCAACTACCTTCGGCCACGGGTTTCATCTAAAATAAAATTTGAAGTCTTTAGTTTATCTGACACCATTTATGCCCTGGTACACGCTCCACTTTTTGAATGGGTCCTGGAAAATCTGTGTAAGAATGCGGTTGACGCCATCGGTACCTCAGGTGTTATCTCCGTGAAAATTTTAAGGGGAAGCGGAAACAAAGTTTTTATTGATGTTACTGATACGGGAAAGGGAATTTCACGGTCAAAAGTGGCCATGGTATTCAGGCCTGGTTTTACTACCAAAAAGCGGGGTTGGGGATTAGGTCTGGCATTAGCTAAACGAATTATTGAAAATTACCACAACGGTAAAATCTTTGTAAAAAGTACAGAAGAGAATATGGGCACCACCTTTCGCATCTCGCTGAATACACTGGCAAGTGATCAGCCCGTGGACTGAAGCCCCAAAAGTGCCCAATTGACCGAATTAAGGCCTTTTCATCCCTAATCCACCAGCATTAATCAAGAGGAATAATTACTTGATCAGGCTTTGTACTTCCTCCCTAAAATTCTACTTTTGCGTCCGAATTTTTACTCCTTCAAACGCATTAAATCATAAGCATAAATCATGGCAAATATTGGTAAAGTAACTCAGGTAATCGGTCCCGTTGTTGACGTAGCATTTGATGAACCCGGTTCCAAACTTCCCAACATCCTCGACTCACTTGAAGTAACAAAAGCTGACGGAACCCGGATTGTTCTGGAGTGCCAGCAACACCTGGGCGAAGATCGTGTACGAACCATCGCCATGGACGGTACTGAAGGTCTTGTACGCGGTATGAAAGTAATTGATACCGGTACTCCCATTGAGATGCCTATTGGAGACGACATTAAAGGACGTTTGTTCAACGTTGTAGGAGAAGCCATTGATGGTTTAAAACAACCGAAGGGTGACAAATCATTGCCGATTCACCGCCCGGCTCCGGCTTATGAAGATCTTTCCACGTCTACGGAAGTATTGTATACCGGTATTAAGGTAATCGACTTGATTGAGCCGTATGCTAAAGGAGGTAAAATCGGGTTGTTTGGAGGTGCCGGTGTAGGTAAAACCGTATTGATTCAGGAATTAATTAACAATATCGCGAAAGCCTATTCCGGTCTTTCTGTATTTGCCGGGGTGGGAGAACGTACACGTGAAGGCAACGACTTGCTGCGCGAAATGATCGAAGCAGGCATTGTTAACTACGGAGAAGATTTCTTAAAATCGTTACATGCTGGCGGTTGGGATCTATCCAAAGTAAAAGATGAAGATCTTATTGAATCCAAAGCAACCTTCGTATTTGGCCAGATGAATGAACCTCCCGGTGCTCGGGCCCGTGTGGCATTGTCTGGTCTTACTGTAGCAGAATATTTCCGCGATGGTGATGGCACAGGCAAAGGCCGTGACATTCTCTTCTTTATTGATAATATTTTCCGTTTCACCCAGGCGGGTTCTGAAGTATCTGCCTTGTTAGGACGTATGCCTTCAGCCGTTGGTTATCAACCTACATTGGCCACTGAAATGGGTGCCATGCAGGAACGTATTACCTCCACCAAGAACGGATCCATTACTTCGGTACAAGCGGTTTACGTACCTGCCGATGACTTGACTGACCCGGCTCCGGCTACTACGTTTGCTCACCTCGATGCTACAACCGTATTGAGCCGTAAGATTTCAGAACTTGGCATTTATCCGGCTGTGGATCCGCTGGATTCTACATCCCGTATTCTTCGTGCGGATATTGTTGGCGATGAACATTATAACTGTGCCCAGCGAGTGAAGGCTATCCTTCAACGTTACAAGGAACTTCAGGATATCATCGCCATTCTGGGTATGGATGAACTTTCTGATGAAGATAAAATGGTGGTTCACCGCGCAAGACGGGTACAACGCTTCCTGTCGCAGCCATTCCATGTTGCCGAAGCCTTCACCGGTTTAAAAGGCGTACTGGTCGACATTAAAGAAACCATTAAAGGGTTTAATATGATTATGGATGGCGAGCTGGATCACTTACCTGAAATGGCGTTTAACCTGGTAGGTAACATTGAACAGGCTATTGAGAAGGGTGAGAAAATTATAGCCGAAGCTAAAGGATAATTCCGGCTTCAAAGGCCCTATTACTGATCTTCATAACTATGCATTTAGAAATTCTAACACCAGAAAAGAAAGTTTTTGAAGGCGATATTACCATAGCCACCTTTCCTGGTGCTGATGGTTCCTTTCAGATCATGGATAATCATGCCCCGCTGATCAGCCTGTTGAAAGAAGGGATTGT
>JALOMY010000112.1 GCA_025455225.1 Cyclobacteriaceae bacterium
CCCATCGGGCATCCTCCCAGAATATGTGCTGTTGATGCCAGGCCAAAGACAACTTCCGTGAAGGCATTCTGCGGAACACCTTTCACTTTCGAGGCATAGTTATACAACGCTTGCTGACCAATAGGAATATAACTGGGAACTTTCTCACCTGTGTCGTTCATGAATGAAAGTCTCGTTCCGAAGATTCCTTTTTTCAGTTTCATTCGCATGGCATTCGGAAGGGATTGCATGATGAGAAAGATGACGGAATGTTGTGCAATATCACGTTGAAACAAGGCGCGAAGAAAATCCCACGGATGTATTAAGATGTTACCCAACATTTTAAGGGTGCGTACAAAAGGTGATCCGTTACCGGCTGCCATGGAGGCAAGGCGGATCATGGATCCCGACCGGTCAGGAAATTTGCACAACTCAATATGAGTATGTTCATCCGGATGGAATACCGAACTGATGGCCAAACCGTTATTTAACTTACGGTCTGCGGCCACCACACCCGATAGCATCTCTGAATTGGTCAGCAAATTATAACCTAATTTATCGGAGAGATCCGGTAATGTTTTGTAAACATGCTTTTGCTTGAAAAGTAGGTCCAATGTACCCAATACACCACCGCTAACTACAATTCCTTTTGCAGTGAATGTTCGCTGATTGCGCTTTCCATATGAAGTTGCGGATTGAGTATGAATTCGGTATTCGTTACCGGGCATGACTTCAATTTTTGTTGTTTCCGTTTCAGCCAGAACCGTTGCACCGAACAGGTTTTCAGCAAACCACAAGTAGTTTTTATCCAGTGTGTTCTTGGCATTGTATCGGCATCCTACCATACAGCCAGCACATTCAATGCAACCTTTTCGTTTAGGACCAAGACCTTTAAAATACGGATCGGTTTCTTTCTTGCTGTCACCCAGGTAAACACCTACATAATCAACTCTGCGGTAGGTATCACCCCGATTCATATCTTCTGCCACTTCTTTTAAGACAAGGTCTTCGGCATTTTCCTTATCGTATTTTGTGCTGCCGAGCATAAACCGGGCAATAGCATAAAACGGAGCCAATACCGGTTTCCAGTCTTTGTAGCCTGACCAGATCGGGTGTTGATAAAATTCATCCGGGGGCATCATGTGTGTATTGGCGTAAACCAGTGAACCACCTCCAACACCCACACCACTTAAGATGAATACTTCTTTGAAGAAACTGAGTTTCAGAAATCCAAACCAACGGAAAAGGGGTAACCATAAGTACTTACGTAAATTCCAGTTGGTCTTGGGGAAATCGCTGGCCTTCCATCGCTTACCCTTTTCAACCACCAGCACACGGTATCCTTTTTCGGCCAGGCGCATAGCCGATACGGATCCGCCAAAACCGGAGCCGATAACAATATAATCGTACTGGGTGTTGTCCTGCATGAGTTTACCGAATTCAAACAAGAATACAGCAAATTGAACAATTATTCCATTAGCCAATCCTGTAAATTTTATTGGCTTGTGAAAACGAATTTGGGTACTTGCACCCCGTTAAAACCAAATGAAATGAAGTGTATGATAAAGGTATTGAACGCAATTACAATTACGATCCTTTTCATCGTTAGCCCGTTACTGGTGCAAGGACAGGCTAAACTGATGGAGCGGGTTGAGAAGAAGGGAAACCAGTTGGTAATTCCCTATGAGAAGTATGTGTTGCCCAATGGCTTAACACTGATCATCCACGAAGATCACAGCGACCCGGTTGTGCATGTGGATGTTACGTACCATGTCGGTTCTGCCCGGGAAGAAATCGGTAAGTCGGGTTTCGCCCATTTCTTTGAACATATGATGTTCCAGGGAAGTGATCATGTGGGCGATGAGCAGCATTTTAAAATTATAACCGAAGCCGGTGGAACTTTAAACGGATCAACAAACCGTGACCGTACGAACTATTACCAGACTATTCCCAACAACCAGGTTGAAAAAATTCTCTGGCTTGAAGCCGACCGCATGGGCTTTTTATTGGATGCCGTAACCCAGCGCAAGTTTGAGATTCAACGTGAAACTGTAAAGAATGAACGCGGACAAAATTATGATAACCGTCCGTATGGTTTGGTGGGCGAGGTGACCGCAAAAAATCTTTACCCATATGGCCATCCGTATTCCTGGCTGACCATAGGGTACATTGAAGATTTGAACCGGGTAGATGTGAACGATCTGAAAAACTTTTTCCTGAGATGGTATGGCCCAAATAATGCAACGCTTACTGTTGGTGGTGATGTTAAGCCTGCCGAAGTTGTAAAGCTGGTTGAAAAATATTTCGGATCCATCCCCCGTGGTCCGGAAGTGAAGAATGTGAAATTGACACCCCCGGTGTTGGAAGGCGATCGTTATGTTACACTGGTTGATAATTATGCACGGTTGCCCCAATTATCCATTACGTATCCTTCTGTACCGATGTATCATGAAGATGAAGCTGCACTGGCTTGCCTTGCGCAGGTATTAGGACAAGGAAAGAACTCCATCTTTTACCAGGAGATTGTAAAAAATCAGAAGGCGTTAAACGTGATGGCTTTTAACCGTACCAGTGAACTGGCCGGAGAATTCAACATCAGTTTAACACCGGCCCCCGGTGCAACCCTGGCTGATTCAAAAAAGCTGATTGACGATGCCATCAAGACATTTGAAACCCGGGGTGTTACGGATGAAGATATCGAGAAATTTATCGGAGGATTTGAATCTCAATACATCAACCGGCTTCAGAGTGTAAGCGGAAAAGTTTCCCAGCTGGCGGCTTACCAGACGTTTGCCGGTAATGCCAACATGATTGGAAAGGAATTAGAACGTTACACTAAAGTGAAGAAAGAAGATGTTACCCGGGTATACAACAAATACCTGAAGGGAAAGGCGGCAGTAATTGTAAGTGTGGTACCAAAAGGTCAGGAGAACAATATTGCAGCGAAGGATAATTACACCATCAACACGTCCAATTATAAAGCTCCGGATTATGGTTATGCAGGACTGAAATATGTAAAACCGAAAGACAATTTCGATCGCAGCAAGATGCCGGGTAGCGGGCCAAACCCCGTGGTGTCTGTTCCGGCTTTCTGGAAGAAGGATTTGGATAATGGCATAAAAGTGATCGGTACAGAAAGTAAGGAGCTACCCCTTGTTACGGTTTCCATTACCATTCCAGGAGGTCATTTAATGCAGGCGTACGATACTTCTAAAATCGGGCTGGCACGCATGTTTGCCTCCATGATGAACGAGGACACCAAAAACTATTCGGCTGAGCAGATGCAGGCTGAATTGCAAAAGCTGGGAAGTTCAGTCAATGTAAGCAGCAACCTCGATGGTATTACGTTCAGCATGCAAACATTGAAGAAGAATCTGGATAAGACGATTTCACTGCTTGAAGAGCGCATGCTGAATCCGAAATTCACGGATGAAGCGTTTAACCGGATTCAGAAGCAAACACTGGAAAGCTTCAAGCAACGCAAGTCCCAGCCGGCAACCATTGCATCCGAAGTTTTTGCCAAAATGAATTATGGAGGTGATCATATTCTGGGTATGAGCGAGTTTGGAACCGAGTACACCGTGAAGAACCTGAAGTTAAGTGATGTTGAGTCGTACTACACAAATACCATGACCTCACGCGGAACAGAACTGGTGGTTGTGGGTGATGTTACACAGAATGAAATTCTGTCGAAGCTGGCCTTTCTGAGCAAGCTTCCCAACAAGGAAGTAAAACTTCCTTCAGTGGATGTAAAACCTTCTGCTAACAAAACCCGCATTTACCTGGTGGATGTTCCGAAAGCAGCACAAACGGAATTTCGTGTTGGCGGACTTACTGGCCTGAAATACGATGCTACCGGTGAATATTACCGTGCTTACCTTATGAACTTTGCCCTGGGCGGAGCGTTTAACAGCCGCATCAACCTGAACTTGCGCGAAGACAAGGGCTGGACGTATGGTGCCCGAAGCGGATTTTCAGGGGATAAGTACTCCGGCAGCTTTGCCTTCAGTTCTGGCATCCGTGCCAATGCCACCGACAGTGCGTTGGTAGAAGTGATGAATGAATTAACGAAATATTCCACTTCCGGTATCTCACCGGAGGAACTGACCTTTATGAAGAGCGCACTGGGTCAGCGGGAAGCGTTGCTTTATGAATCCGGTTTTCAGAAGGCAGGCTTTATCGGACGTATACTAACATATGATTTACCAGCCGACTTCACTGTACAGCAAAACAAAATTTTATCGTCTTTGACGAAAACTGAAGTAGACCAACTGGCCACTAAATGGATCAAACCCGAGAACATGAGTATTTTATTGGTCGGGGATAAGACAACTATTTTACCCGGTCTCCAGCGATTGAATTACGAAATTGTTGAACTCGATGTGAATGGTAAACTCAAGAATGGCTCTGAATCTTTGAACTCTCAGAAAATCAATCAGCCCAAGTAATTGAGTTAATATAAAAAAGGCAGCCAGTGGGCTGCCTTTTTTATTTAAGATAACTTTTTATTTAACTCTAACCGGAATTATTTCTTCTTCTTGGCCGGGGTTTGAGGTTTCTCTGCATTGATCTTGTTGATCAGGTCTTCGTTGAGTTTGATGTAACCAAAATCACTCGGAGCCTTTTTAGCCAGTTCAAGCGATTGCTGAGCAGTTAAGAGTGCACCGTTGTAATCTTTTAGCGTATACTGGATTTTTGCCTTGGTGTGGATATTCCAAAAAGCTTCTTTGTTTCCATTCTCAATTCCCATCGTCATCCATTCAAGAGCCTTGTTAAGGTCTTTTCCGGTTTCGAAGTAGTAGTTGGCAGCGGCTATGTAATTGCCCGGGCTTACTTTCGTTCCGGATTCGATGGCTTTCATCACTTTTACATCATAATCAACCGTGATCGGGAATTTTACAGAAGTGTTTTCCCATGCAATCTGAACTTTTGCTTGCGTATTGTCATCTGAAATATCACCGATGTTCACGGTAAACGTTTCTACGCGTTCGGCTAGTCTTTCAGGTTTCACGGTAAAACGGGCAGCATCTTTTGCCTGGGTATAGGCCGCTGTGTTACCGCCCATGGCTACATCGCTGTACAGGATAACGGTCCACTCAGTGGCATTCGGAATTGTTAATACCAGGTATTCACCCTTCTTAACTTCATAATTTTCAATTTTTACATCATCTGAGAAATTGATGACGGTACCGTTGTTGGCACCGGTTCTCCAGAGTTGACCGAAGGGTACCAGGAATTCGTTTCCGGAGCCAAAGATTTTTCTTCCTTTAATCTTAGGACGTGAGTAATTCACTTTCACTTCGGTTAGTCCAACCGTAGTACTTACCGATCCTGAAGGGCTTGCTGCAGGTGTCTGAATCTGTGCTTCAGCGGCAAAGCCAATCGCAATCATTAAAATAACTAGAACTTTTTTCATGGTATTTAACTTTTGGGTTTAATTCATTTGAGGTCGGCAAAATTAGTGATTCTTTTGGTTTGCGAAAGATGACATTATGAAGCTTTCGGAAGACTTTTATCATCGTACGGATGTGGTCAAAATAGCCCGTGAACTGCTCGGTAAATACCTGATTACCAAAGCAGGAAATGAGGTAACGGGTGGATTGATCGTAGAAACGGAAGCCTATTCCTGGAAGGAGCGGGGCTGTCATGCTTATGGTGGCAAGATGACCAGCCGAAACCAGATTATGTTTGATTGGGGAGGGCATGCCTATGTTTATCTATGTTACGGTATACACAATCTGTTTAATGTGGTCACGAATGTTCAAGGGAAAGCCGATGCTGTATTAATTCGTGCAATTGAACCAGCTGTAGGAATTTCGGTGATGCAGCAACGCAGGGGAGAGCTTAGTAACCCTTACCATTTGACTTCAGGCCCGGGTAAATTGACTCGTGCATTGGGTATTGACCGGACCTGCAATGGATTGAATCTGATGGGTGATGAGGTATGGATCGAATCCGCGGGAATTTCGTTCAGCCAGAAGAATATTCACGTAAGTAAACGAATTGGGATTGACTATGCCGGCTCAGATGCTAATTTGCCGTGGCGTTTTACAATCCGGGATAATCCATGGATCAGTAAGTAACTTATGAACTGACTATAAACGAATACAAACAGACTCTCTTTCCTGTCATGACCGTACGTTTCTTAATACTTGCAAGCACATTTTTTATCAGTTCTGTAATAGCTCAGAATAGTTTTAATGCATCCACATTTCAATCCGTTAATTCACCTAACGATGAACAGAACCCGGTTTTAAGTCCGGATGGAAAAACCTTGTTCATAACCATACGCTATCATGCCCAAAATATTGATGGTAAACGCGACCCGGGTGATATCTGGATTTCTACCTGGGATGGTGCGGGCTGGACGGCACCGGTTCATGGCGGAGCTTTATTAAATGATCGCGGGTATAATGCTGTTGCCGGTATTACAGCCGATGGCAACCAGCTAATCTTGTTGCATCATTACGATGCATCGGGTCTTGCACGTACCCAGGGCATCTCCGTTTCCCGGAAATCATCTGCAGGTTGGGCTAAACCCGAAAATATTTTTATCACGTATTTCCAGAATAAATCTTCCTTTATCAGCGGTCATTTATCGTCCGATGGAAATGTGCTGGTTTACTCTGCCGAAACCTATGGGAGTTATGGTGTTGATGATCTTTACATAAGTATGAGGCAAAGCGATGGAAAGTGGTCTGAACCCAGAAACCTGGGACGCACGATCAATACGCAGTTCCAGGAGCTATGCCCCTCGTTAAGCCCCGATGGAAAAACTATTTATTTCTCTTCCAATGGCCGTAAGGGATCAGGCAGCTTTGATATTTATTCATCGACACGGTTGGATGATTCGTATACCAACTGGTCGGAACCAATAAACCTGGGAACCTCAATCAATACCGAAGGACGTGAATTGTTTTACCGCTCGTACGAGCAACAAGGGATTGCTCTTTATACCAGCACCACCAACAGCGATGGTTATGGCGACATCCGGGTTCAGGTAAACCAGCCGCCTTCTACGGATACAACCCTTGTAACTCCACCGGTGGTTGTTGCTCCTCTTATTGAAGAACCGAAAAAAGAAGAAGTTGTTGATCCTGCCATTGTTCGCATTCATGGAAAAATACTGAACGCTAAAACCGGTGACGGCATTTCAGCGACCATCCGGTTTCAGGCTCCCGATCAACAGCGACTGGAAACAACATCAGCTAATGCTGGCTATTCCATTCAACTTTTACGTTCCCGGGTATATTCCATCGATGTGGAGTCTCCCGGTTACATCAGCAAATTTGAAAAACTCGATCTTACATCGGTTGATCTGAATGAGCTTGAATTGAATTTTAATTTACAGCCCATTGAAGTGGGTACCACCGTTAACCTGAAAAATGTTCTGTTTAAACAAAGCACACCGGAGTTATTGCCGGAATCGTATCCTGAACTTGACCTGGTGGTAGAATTCATGAGAGCCAATCCGAATGTGGAAATTGAACTGGCTGGGCATACGGATAACCGGGGATCGTACCGCCAGTTAATGGACTTATCGCAAAAGCGTGTGAACCGGGTTAAAGATTACCTGGTTTCTAAAGGCATTGATAAGAAACGGATTACCGGAAAAGGCTATGGAGGTTCCAAACCGGTTGCCAGCAATGAAACAGAAGATCAGCGCATGCTCAACCGTAGGGTTGAATTCATGATCAAAAAACTCTGATCCTTAAAATCCATCGGCCTGGTCATCACCCCTGGGATCGGCACCGCCTTCAAGTTTTCCATCTGGCCTTACCAGGATGGCATCAACGCGCCCAATTGCTTTACGCGATTGAAAGATGTGCCCCATGTTTACCAGTTTAAGACTGTCTTTTTCACGAATGGCCTTGTACTCCGGAATGATAGCATCTGGCAACCACTGGCTGTGAATCCGTTTGGCATTCACCGCTTGTTGCATGCCCATCTCATGCTCTACCACATTTAAAATCACCTGAAATACAGATGTAATTATGGTGCTGCCTCCGGGAGTACCCACTACCATGAAAAGTTGATTGTCCTTTTCAACAATGGTGGGCGTCATTGCGCTAAGCATGCGTTTGTTGGGTTCAATTTTATTGGCTTCTCCACCGGTTACACCAAACATATTGGGAACACCAGGCTTTGCACTGAAATCATCCATTTCATTGTTCAGGAAAAAGCCAGATCCTGCAACCACCACATAGGAACCAAACCAGCCATTAATGGTTGTTGTTACGGAAACAGCATTACCAAAAGGATCCACCACGGAGAAATGTGATGTTTCCTCCGATTCATACCCGGTAATTTCACCATGATTGATTTCAGAACTGGGTGTAGCTTTTTTCTGATCAAAGTTTTCCATCCGGTTTTTCATATAGGCTTCACTGATCATTACATCCGAAGGAACCTTAAAAAAATCCGGATCACCCAGGTAGCGAGACCGGTCGGCATAAACCCTTCGTTCAGCCTCCACCATTAAGTGAAT
>JALOMY010000352.1 GCA_025455225.1 Cyclobacteriaceae bacterium
CTGCCAACCCATATATTCGAGCATCATCACACCCGAAAGAATTACCGAGCCTGGATTCACCTTATCCTGGCCGGCATACTTCGGAGCTGTTCCATGAGTTGCTTCGAAGATGGCATGGCCTGTAACGTAGTTGATGTTTCCACCCGGAGCGATTCCGATACCTCCCACTATGGCGGCCAGTGCATCCGAAATATAATCACCATTCAGGTTCAGGGTAGCGACTACCGAATACTCATCCGGACGTAAAAGAATCTGCTGGAGGAAAGCATCTGCGATGGAGTCTTTAATCACAATTTTATGCCCGTTCTTTTCAATCACTTGCCAGGGTCCGCCATCCAGATCTTTGGCTCCAAATTCATTTTTGGCCAGTGCATAACCCCAATCACGGAATCCACCTTCGGTAAACTTCATGATGTTGCCTTTGTGAACCAGGGTTACATTGGGCTTCTTGTGCGTGATGGCAAATTCAATGGCTGCCCGTACTAACCGTTCGGTTCCTTCTTTCGAAACCGGTTTGATTCCTATTCCGGATGTTTCCGGGAAACGGATTTTCTTATACAGCTTTGGAAACGCTTCCTTAAAGGCGGTAAGAAATTTCTTATTGTCTTCAGTGCCTTCCTGAAATTCAATACCGGCATAAATGTCTTCTGTATTTTCACGGAAGATTACCATATCGGTTTTATGCGGTTCTTTAACTGGAGAAGGCACTCCTTTAAACCAGCGCACCGGTCGTACGCAGGCATATAAATCAAGATCCTGACGAAGCGCCACATTCAATGAACGGATACCACCACCAACCGGTGTGGTCAACGGACCTTTAATTCCAACCAGGTACTCACGAAAGGCCTGCATGGTTTCATCAGGCATCCAACTCCCGGTTTTATTAAAGGCTTTCTCCCCTGCCAGTACTTCTTTCCAGTTAATTTTTCGTTTTCCACCATAGGCCTTTTCAATAGCTTTATCAAATACAAGCCGGGAGGCCGGCCAGATATCGACACCGGTACCATCACCTTCAATAAATGGAATTGTAGGATTATCGGGCACGTTGAGTTTCCCGTTCTGAATACTGATTTTCTGATCGTTCATTTTAATAGTTGTAAATGTTGACTGATTAAGCGCCCGAAATTAAAAAAATAGCTCCATAAACAGATGTTATGTTATCTATTTGGCGTTTTTATAATACAGAATTTTATGCGATACGTACTGGCTCCCCTCCTCATCCTTTTCACCCTGGCTTTTCAATTGCCATCCAACAACCAAACCGTTTGCCTGAGCAAGGAAGAAATGAAGTTGTATAATCTCTTAAATCAATACCGGAAACAACAGTCGCTGAAACGCATCGCCCTGTCTTCCAAACTTACCCTGGTTGCTCAGGCCCACGCCCGCGATCTGGCTGATTATTTTAAGGATCATCCAACAGGATGTAACATTCATAGCTGGTCGGACAAAGGAAACTGGACACCTTGCTGTTATACCGATGACCATACGGAAGCATCCTGTATGTGGAGCAAACCCCGGGAACTAACCGGCTATGAAGGTAAAGGATATGAAATAGCCTATTTCAGTTCTGCAGGTGCAAATGCTGAAGAAGGTCTCACCATCTGGAAAAAAAGTACCGGTCATCATGAAGTCATGGTCAACGCTGGAATATGGAGCCAGGTTACCTGGAATGCGGTTGGCGTTGGTATCTATAAAGAATATGCCGTGATCTGGTTTGGTGAACTTCCCGATAGTGCCACTGCAAAAACCTGTGAATAATTACTTCAGGTATACCGCTGATTCCTTACCCAATACAACCTCTACATGATCTTTAATGGTGGTAGCCAGTTCATAGCCGGTAAACATGGGATAGATCGGGAAACTGGCATGACTTCGGTTTACCAGCACAGCCGTTTCAATCTTTTTTACTTCCGTATTCAGAAACGGTTTTAATCCATAGGCCAACGTACGGCCGGTATTCAGCACATCATCCACAAGAACGATGCATTTCTTGCGAACCTCTTTACTATCACAGTCAAGCGTTACTTCACTTTGCTGAGGCGCAAATTTGTCCAGAGTCACCTTAACCAATTTAATCTCCGCTGTGGAAATGGCCTCCAGTTCTTTCACGATCATTTTAGCCAGCACATATCCTTGCCCGTCAATACCGGCAATAATGATGGACTTCTCCTTGAAATTCTCTTCGCAGATTTCAAAAGCCATCCTCCGGATTTTCTGCCGGATTTGTGCATGATCCAGAATTAACGTACGCTCAGAAACCATATCAGCTAGGGATCGGGAGGACTTTACTGTCTTTCATGGTGGAGAGAATCACCATTGATTGAAGGCTATCAACCACCTCAATGTTTGAAACCTTTTCGAGCATCAACTGCTGATAAGCGGCAATGTCAGCACAGACAATCTTCAGTATGAAATCACCGGATCCGGTAATGTGATGACATTCAATTACCTCATCCACCAATTCAATAGCCTTCATAAATTTATCGATGTTCTCCTTATTGTGTCCCTTTAAGGTTACCATAACAAAGGTGCTTACCCCTAAGCCAACCGATGCCGGGTTGATTGCCGCATGGTAACTTTTAATAACACCTGAATTCTCTAACTTATTAACCCGCTCCAGGGTAGGGGCAGGTGAAAGACCAATCTCCTTTGCGAGAAGGGCATTGGTAATATTGGAGTTACGCTGCAGCAACTCCAGGATCTTGCGATCGGTATTATCGAGTTTAATATTTTTCATA
>JALOMY010000113.1 GCA_025455225.1 Cyclobacteriaceae bacterium
CACGTTCGGGCGGGGATAGAATACCTGCCTATCGGCAGGAAATGAAGTTTCCTAAACTTTTGAAGTTGATTCAAAAGTTAATGGTCCCGTAGTTCAATGGATAGAATAGAAGTTTCCTAAACTTTTGATGCAGGTTCGATTCCTGCCGGGACTACAAACAAAAACGGTAACAATTAAATGTTATCGGTTTTTTTCTATGATTCTTGAGTAGATCGCTGTAATACGGAAAAAGAACCGTTCCTATATTATTACTGATTGAACTTTAACACCTCGACTCGCCAGGTCGTTGTACAAGTTAATCCAATCCTTTTCCCTAAGACTGCCTGCCTTATACTGTTTGGATGTGTTATCCTGTTGAATAATTCTTGCAGAGGTTGATGACCTTCGGGTCCTTATAATATCAATTCCCTTAATATCATTGAGGGGATAAGTCTTCTCTTTCCAAAACCAGAGGAAGTTTTTTACTTTCAAATAATTATCCGAGAGCATGAAGTAGTTAGCGCTTACCGCCACATATCCAAAAAAAATTACATTGAAGAAAATATAGACGTAAAGATAATCAACAGTGAAGGTGCCAATTGTGTACACCAGACAACCTGCAAATAGAATAACATTTAGGTTTATCAGGCGATTGCCGGTGTATTTGATATACTTTTCTGAATCTCGTTCTTCCGTCTTCATGTAGCAGTTTTATGTATAGTGAATGTACGTAAAATTCTCATTGCTATGCTCTCCTATCTGGCAGCTGTCTACCAATGTAATTATGTTTGCTGGTTTTGCACAGTCTTTAAATTAACATGAAACGGGATGATTAACCCAACAGGCAATGGTAAGGATACCTAAGGGATCAGTAAAATCCACAAAAGAAAATTCACTGATGTTCTAATAATAAAAAGAGTCCGCCTGGTTACCCGGACGGACTCAAACCCTCACCCACAATCACTCCCAACACTAATCAAGATTTGTATAACCTGCTGACACTTTATTAGTCGTCATCACTATCATCGTCATCATCGTCATTGTCATCCCAATCATCATCATCGTCATCATCCCATTTATCATCGTCATCATCATCACGACCTGCTTTGCAGGCATTTTTAAAATTACCGCGGATCTGCTGGGCTAAAGCCGCATTGGATGTCTCGTTGATCCGGATCTTTCCATCATCACCAACCGTTGCATTGCTCAGATCAACACCAGCTAATAGTTTATCCAGATTGATCATGACCAGGATGTTACTCAATGCATCGGGCTGCATTACAAAACCATCATCATCATCGATTTCAATTTCGAGTAGTGCTTTTGTTGAAAATTCAACATTGACGGGATCTCCACTTGCGGGCTGGTACTGAAAAGCGACAAACATGGTGTTGCCTCCTTCCAGGAATTGACCCAGTTCGATTTCAATTTCATCGTATAATCCTGGATCTATTGAACTAATACCAAATTCCGGATCACTGGTACCGGCTATCAGGTCAACTACATATCGACCTTTAAATTCAATTTCGAAATCATCATCGTCACCTGAATCATCATCGTCATCATTTTCAAACTCTACTTTACGAACACCAACAAGGGCTTCCTGGAAGGTATAGGACGATTGCATCGATCGCCCGGACGGATTTATTACTGAACCTGAAGTAGTTGCCTTCATCTTGAACGCAACTCCCTGACTTTGTGAGCCTGCATCATCACAACTCGTGAACACAGACATGGCCAACATGAACAAGGCTAGAAATTGAATTTTCATAGTTTACTATTTATTTGGTTATTAAATTTTTTTAAAGATTAACTGACTCGAGTCATCATCGTCATCATCTGACAATTCGATTGTACTTGAGTTGTAGCTTATCACGGTCCAGTCTTCATTGATCTCATCCAATGGATCGCCTACGTTGAGTTGAAGATTGAGTTCCAGTTCGCCATCATCAGTGTCGGTATGCCAAGTTCCCGTTAGAATGGAAGCACCTCGTGTTGCTGTAAGTGTTCCGTTAGGATTGAAAACAAACGCGTAGTCTTGCCAATTGCTTGTATGATCCTCTGAATCTTCGATGAAAGAATCGATCCGCCACGATCCGTCAGTTAGAATCGTAATAAAATCGCTGTCATCGGCATCGTTGTCATCACAATCATCATCAGAATCCCTGATCGCTTTCTCCAATTCATCATAGTTGCTAATAACAACCTGACTTCCGCTGGAAAGTATCATCGTTACAGGAAACTGCAGGCTGATCAGAGTACCTTGACGCAGTTGCTTGATGAAATTGCACATCGATTCATCATTGGTAACGGTTATCACATCCGATACCTGGTTGTTGGCATCATAAAGGGTAAACACCAAAGGATATTTGAAATCGATACATTCAAAATCGTCATCATCTTCACAGGAGGAAATGAGATTATCCAATGCCTGCTTGCTTGCTAAGGTTACTTTCGTATAATCCGGAAGAATTACCTGAATCGGATAAATGAAATCCACACTGTTGTCATCGTCATCATCCAATTCATCTTCAACCTCATCAAAATCGGCAGGTGAGTTAACAATTATGATTTCGTCATCAACCACAACCGTTACCGGTAACACCACTGTAAGACAACTTGAATTATCAAGAACATTATCAGAGGAGCCGTCCAGTTTGGCTACGCGAAACATCAAATCCGTTACCGGAGATGAAATGGTAATTACGGAACCGTCAGGTGGTAATTGAATAAACGAATCCTCCTCCTGGCAACCGGCCAGTCCAAAAAGCAAAGCAATAATCACCAACCCCACGGGAACCGGGTTATTGCGTTTAGAATTGACCTGTATCAGATGCTTCATCGGTAATAGAACCGGTACGAGGCAAAAAGTCCTACCCTCCTCATGAAAATAATTTTAAGCAGATTCATGACGAACAATGCGGATAGTTGGATGTTTTCTGGATTATTACTGAATCTAAACTGATATATTGCCTTTCCATTTAGTATGGAAGAACCCCTCCGCCACGTATGTGATGAACCCGTTTTCAGGGAAATTTTTAACCGGTATTCTCGTAACCTCTATAATTTTCTTTTTTATAAATACGGAGAAGAAAATAATCCGGAAGACCTGATGCAGGAGGCCTTTTCCCGGCTTTGGGACAATTGCAGTAAAGTGAGCCCCGAAAAAGCAAAATCCTTTTTATTTACTGTTGCCAATAACCTGATGCTGAACGATCTGGCCAGGAAAAAAACAGTATTAAACTATCAAAAGGAAAAACCCAATACCCGTACCGAAGTATCACCTCAATATGTATTGGAAGAAGCTGAATATATGGAACGGTTGCAGCGGGCCCTCGAAGATCTTACCGAAGAGCAACGAATTGCTTTTATGATGAACCGGGTAGACGGGTTAAAGCACCGGGAGATTGCCGAAATTTTGGGTATCTCCCAAAAAGCGGTTGAAAAAAGAATTTATAAGGCCCTGGAAAGCCTTCAGACGAAACTTGGAAAAATTTAATAATGCGAGGTAGGAGTTTATTGTCTCTACCTGTTGTATAGAAGGAATAAATCCGCAATGAACAAACAGCAGTACATCGAAAAATGGCTTGCCGGTACACTAACCGGAGAGGAGAAAGCCCTGTTTGAAAAAACGGAGGATTTTCAATCCCTTCAGCGATTGGATACTGCACTGAAGCAGTTTCAGCCCAAACCATTTAATGCAGACCTTGTATTTGAGCAATTGAAGGCCCGTAAACAAAAAACTGCGAAAGTAGTATCCTTTAATTGGGGCCTGGTGTATCGTATTGCTGCCGTGCTGGTGATTGGTCTTGGTATTTATTATTATTTGAATACGACCCTATTCAAAGAAACTGATGTCATTGCCCTGCATTCCACAGTTGCCGGTGAAACCAAAGAGATCGTTCTGCCCGACAATTCGGTTGTTACCTTAAATGCCTTATCCTCCCTATCCTACTCAAACAGGAATTGGGATAAGGACAGATCCATAAACTTAAAGGGTGAGGCCTACTTTGATGTGGTTAAAGGCGGATCATTTAATGTCGTTACTTCGCAGGGGAAAGTTTCCGTTCTCGGAACAAGGTTCACGGTAAAAGACAGAGCAAATTATTACGAAGTAGTTTGTTATGAGGGCCGCGTTGAAGTAAAGGCTTCGGGCAAACCGGTGCAATTAACGCAACATGATTATTATCGTGAATCCTTCAAATCCATAGTCACAGCCCATGCCGATATGGAACCGGTACCATCCTGGTTGCATTATGAGAGTTCGTTTCAAAGCGTTCCTTATTTTGAAGTTATTCACGA
Organism: Cyclobacteriaceae bacterium; assembly: GCA_025455225.1. GTDB lineage: Bacteria > Bacteroidota > Bacteroidia > Cytophagales > Cyclobacteriaceae > UBA2336. The sequence continues at coordinate 4,282 of JALOMY010000113.1, forward strand.
ACTGGAGCGGCAATACAACGTAACCGTTAATGCGCAAGAAGTTGATACCCTTCAGGTTTTTACAGGTAAATTTCCAAACAACGATCTTCATACTGCCCTTCGGGCAATTTCAATTCCCTTGCGTTTGTCGTACCAGGTAAATGGTAATGAAATTCTTGTTTTTCATGGCAAGGAAAACAAGTAAAAAGCTAATAACTGGATTATTTTTATTGACCTTCATTTTACAAGGATGGGGCCAATCTTCTCAAAAGCAAAAGTTGCAATTGGTTCTGCAATCGCTCGAAAAAAAATATGCAGTAGTCTTTACATATGCTGATGAAACTCTCGAAGGCGTTAATTTGTCATCGGCTCCCAAACTTTCAGGCCTTAATCAATCCTTAGAACTACTTCACCGGGAAACCGGATTGATTTTCGAACCGATAAATGAGCGTTATATCGCCATCAGTAAACCCCGGGAAATTTTACCTGAAAAACGATGTGGTTACCTAATGTCATCGGAAACCAGTGAACCGGTTATTGGGGCCAGCATTCAATCAGGTAATTCATTCACCTATAGTGATGAAAGGGGTTATTTCGAAATCGGAGTTAGTGAAAATGCTTCACTGAGTATCCAATCACTGGGTTTTCAAACTTTAGAAATTTCTGCTGCTGAATTTTCAACCTCATGCAAAACGCTGGTGATGAGTGTCAACCGAACCACGCTCGATGAGATAACCATCACCGACCTGATAACCAATGGGATTGACCGTATGTCGGATGGATCCGTTACCGTTCGGAACCAATTGATCGGATTATTGCCCGGCTTACCTCAACCCGATGCTATTCAAACCCTTCAATATTTACCAGGAGTTGTCAGTGTTTTTGAATCGGCTTCTGAGCTTAATATCCGGGGTGGAACGAATGATCAGAACCTTTATTTGCTGGATGGAATCAAGGTCTACCAGACGGGTCATTTTTTTGGCTTAATCTCCGGATTTAATCCTCACATAACCGAGAAAGTTAACCTTATTAAAAACGGTACCACAGCTTATTATGGTGATGGAACATCGGGTACCATCTCCATGATAACGGATGATCACCTGAATTCGAAGTTTTATGGAAGTGCCGGTATTAACCTTTTGTACGCAGATGGTTTTCTTCAACTTCCCCTGTCAAAAAAAATCTCCCTTCATTTATCCGGCAGGCATTCTTTACCTGGTGCGTGGCAAACACCTACCTACAGAAAATATTATGATCGGGCATTTGCCAATACGGAATTAACCGAAACATCACCATCCGGTTCTACTTATAATGAAGATTTCAGTTTTTACGATGCCAGCATCAAGCTGCTGTATGATATCTCGACCAAAGACAAACTCAGAGCAAGCTTCTTTTCTATCAGCAATTCTCTGAATTACGATGAACAAGATGATCTGAGTGGCCAACAATTGCTAAAAAGCAGCAGCCTGGATCAACAAAGTTTAGGCAGCGGAATTAACTATACCCGGTTATGGAGTAAGCGTGTTAAGACCACGGCTGAAGGATATTATTCGAAATACAAGCTGGATGCCGTTAATCAAAACATTGCCGAAGGCCAGCAATTGATCCAGGGTAATGAAGTATTGGAAACCGGTGCGCGGTTATCCTCACTAATTGCAATCAACGAGCAATTTTATTTGCAGAGTGGCTATCAATTTTTTGAGACGGGCATAACCAATGCCGATCAGGTCGATAATCCGGTGTTTGAGCGAAGGGTAAAGGAAGTAATGCGTACTCATGCTTTGTTTGCGGAGGGAAGTATCTCGTTAAATGAGGAGCGCACCAATATCAGGGTTGGATTGCGCACGAATTATTACAACAAGCTGAATAAAGTGATTATCGAACCAAGGTTTGTTCTGAGCCAGACAGTTAACAATACCGTCACACTTGAACTATCCGGAGAACAGAAGTCGCAAAGCAGCATACAGGTAATTGATGCACAAAATGATTTTCTTGGCATTGAAAAAAGCCGCTGGCTGATGGTAAATGGTGATGATGTACCTCTTCTTACCAGTCAGCAAATCGCTGCCGGTATGATCTTGAAGAAATCAGGCTGGTTATTTAATGCAGAGGGCTACTATAAAGTTGTTGATGGAATTATAACCTCAAGCCAGGGGTTTCAGAATCAGTTTCAGTACATACGAAGTGCAGGTTCGTACTCCACAACCGGATTGGATGTTCTGATCAATCATAAGTCCAGTCAATCGCTTCAATGGCTTCGCTATTCATTAGCTAAAAGTGACTATGATTTTCCCGAGCTGATACCCTCTTCGTTTCCAAACAACACCGATATACGGCATATTGTAAATGGAGGGTTTAGCTACCGATTATCTCAATTTGAATTTTCCACGGGTGCCAATTGGTTTACAGGGCGGCCCGTTACAAGGCCAGTGCCGGGAAGTGAAATTGTTGCAGGGGAAATTAATTATGATTCTCCCAATGGCGAAAGACTGAAGGATTATCTACGGATCGATTTCTCAGCCCGCTGGCATTTTTACAACCGTGAAAATCTGCGCAGCCATATAGGTCTTTCGCTGTGGAATATTACCAATGAACAAAATATTCTTGATGAGTTTTATGTAGTGAATGATGCCAACCAGGCTGAAAAAATTGAACAGCCCGGGTTAGCTTTCACGCCCAATCTTTTTCTTAGAATTGACTTTTAAACCGAATCAGAGTTTAACTACCTTCTTTTTTGAATGGCTTTGATAAGCACCTTCAATAATCTTCATCACATCTACACCTGCATCGGCATTAACCAAAACGGGTTGATTTTTGGTTATAGCGTTGTAAACGTCATCAAAATAACCAATGTAATTACCGGGTAAGGAGGTTATGCGTTCGCGCACGATCACTCCGTTTTTCTCCGTATGCAAAATTCCTTGCTCGCTTTTCGGTTCAATGCCGTACCCCTCAGCATTTGGTTTGATACCCTTAAGCAGGCTGGCTTCCTGCACATCGGCTCGTGATTTTAAGAACGAACCCTTCTTGCCATGAACCTGGTAAGCCGGAGCAGGTTCCCGAACGAAGTAACCCGATTTAAGTCGAACACGGTGCTTCTTGTAGTAAAGAAGAATCTCAAAGTAATCTTCAACCTTCGAATCAGCACGCGTAATCATAAAATCGGCAAAAACTGCGTCTGGCATTCCGAACAAAACCAACGCCTGGTCGATCAGGTGCGGACCCAGGTCGTACACATTACCTGCACCCGGACCGGGAATTTCTTTATGTACCTTCTGACTTAATCCGGCATTAAAACGATCAAAGCAAATGGTCGCCTCCACAATCTCACCGAGCAAACCTTCGCGGATTACTTTTTGAACCGTTTTGAAATCGCTGTCCCATCTGCGGTTCTGAAATACAGAAAGAATTCGTTTTTGCTCTTCCGCCAATAGCTTCAATTTTTCCGCTTCAGCGACCGTAGTGGTAAAAGCTTTCTCTACAATGATGTGTTTACCCGCCAGCAGAGCTTGTTGTGCATACTCGAAATGAGAATTAATGGGCGTATTAACAACTACCAATTCCACTTCCGGATCTTCAAGGACGGATTCCAGGCTGGCATAACTTCTTGTGCTGGGATAATCAGCTTCGATATTCTTTTTTGTCCGCTCCCATGATCCCATCAACCGGAAACCCGGATGAACAGAAAGAAAGGGCGCATGAAATACCTTACCGGACATGCCGTAGGATAACAACACGGTGTTAATCACCTTCATAATATAGACTCAGATTAATTCTGTTAAGGTAAAAAGTATTGGTGAGTTACACTACCTCTTCAACCAGCAATGGAAAATGAAGAAAAAATCACGGGAAATTATTCAGATCCAAATAAATTCAAGTGTTTATAAATATATTCCGAGTGTGATACCATGATTGACCTATGAAATTTCCGGCCATACTGTTTTTAATTTTATTTATTCTTTCCGCTTGCAAGAAGTCCAAGATCAATACATCAAACGTACATCAATTGCAGGTTGCCTGGGTTTATCATACTAACGATGCCGATACGGTCAATAAATCACAAATCCAGTGTAATCCGATAATTATTGACAGTGTGCTTTACGGCACCACACCCCAACTGGTGGTATTTGCTTTGGATGCATCAACCGGAAAAGAATTATGGCGGTTTGATCCGAAAAGTGAACAGTTTAAAGATTTCCCGGCCACGAGGTTTATTATGAACAATAACCGGGGTGTTACCTTTTGGCAGGAAGGCGATGATAAACGGATTCTGATGATTGCCGGTAATTTCCTGTATGCCATCCGCGCTTCCGATGGTTCCAGAATTTCTTCCTTTGGTAAGAATGGTGTAATCGATTTGAAAAAAGGACTGGACCGTAACGTTGATGAACTGTATGTTACCTCTACTTCACCTGGCATCATTTATAAGAATTTGTTCATCATCGGATCGCGTGTTTCCGAAGGCAGTGATGCCGCTCCCGGTCATATACGCGCTTACGATGTAAAAACCGGTGAACAAGTCTGGATCTTTCATACCATTCCTCATCCGGGTGAGTTTGGTTATTCAACCTGGGAAGATTCACTGGCCTATCAGCGGATTGGAGGAGCCAACGCCTGGGCAGGCTTTAGTCTCGATGAAGAACGGGGCATCGTTTATGTACCTACCGGTTCTGCTGCCTTTGATTTTTATGGAGGCAAACGAAAAGGATCCAATCTTTTTGCCAATTCTGTATTAGCGTTGAATGCTGCCACCGGTAAACGCATCTGGCATTTTCAAACTATCCATCACGATATCTGGGATTTTGATTTACCTACGGCACCTGCCCTGGTTACGCTGAAAAAAGGATGGCGCACCATCGATGCCGTGGCACAACCAACCAAAACCGGGTTTGTCTTTTTATTCGATCGTGAAACCGGTGAGCCGATCTATCCCATTGAAGAAGTCGCGGTATCTACTGGTACGGATCTGAAAGGAGAGAAACTTTGGCCAACACAACCCAAACCCACGCTACCGGAACCTTTCATGAGGCAAACCATGACGGAAGAGGATCTTAATGATCTTGTTCCGGATTCTTCTTACCAGGAATTGAGAAGCAGGTTTAAGCAGTTTCGTTCGGGCGGTATGTTTATTCCTCAATCAACACAAGGAATAATAATGTTTCCCGGGTTAGACGGAGGTGCCGAATGGGGAGGTCCCGCATTCGATCCCGAAACCGGGTTACTCTATATTAATTCCAATGAAATGCCGTGGGCAATCACCATGAAAGAAGTTGATCTTTCGAATGCTGCTGCCGAAAATTATGGAATAGCCGGAAAGCGGTTATACAACCAAAATTGCCTCGCCTGCCATGGGCCTGATTTGAAAGGTTCAGGTAATAACCCGGGCATTACCAATGCATCCGAAAAATACACCAGTAAAACACTCATTGATCTCATCCGTTCAGGAAGGAGAATGATGCCGGCTATCACACATTTAAAGCAAGAAGAACTGGATGCCATCGGTGCCTATGTAATGAACGATGAAATGAAATTTAAAGAACGATTTCCCTTAAAACCGGCAGAGATTGATTCTTTCCGGTACCTCCCCTATACGATTACCGGTTACAATAAATTTTTAACCCGGGAAGGATATGCCGGCATAAAGCCACCCTGGGGAACGTTGAATGCTATTGATCTTAATTCAGGCAAACTGGTTTGGAAAATTCCATTAGGTGAATATCCTGAGTTTAAAGAGAAGGGCATCATTACCGGAACGGAGAATTACGGAGGACCTGCAGTTACTGCGGGTGGTCTTGTATTTATTGGTGCCACCCGGGATGATAAGTTCCGTGTATTTGATAAAACAAATGGTAAACTCCTTTGGGAGACTACCTTACCCGCATCGGCATTTGCAACACCGGCAGTTTACGAAGTGAACGGAAAACAATTTGTCCGGGGATGCTTATGTGGCTTTTTCAATTGCCGACTAAGCAAAGGAAACGGCCAATAATTTATTGAACAATTAATGCATCAAGGCTCAAAGGATCACAAAGGGCTTTGTGGACCTTCGTGTCCTCAGCGTCTTTGTGGTTCAAAACCTGCTAGACTTCCTCCGTTTTGAACGGTGCAAACTCATAGCCATCCTTAAGGTAATTCGGGAAAATCCGGATATGCTCTTTTTTTACTTGTTCAAAAAGCAACCTGCGTAACTCCAGCATATTTTCTCCCGTTTCCGCAGATACAAAAATTACATTGGAAAAACCGAGTTCTCGGTAATACCCTTTCATGGCTTCAAGATCCAAAGGCTCACCAGTATGTTCCTTTTTTAGTGTATCAACTTTATTCAAAACCAAAACTACGGGAATTTCAGCCGCACCAATTTCGGATAAAGTTTTTGTAACAACTTCAATGTGATTGTCATGATACGGGTGGGCCACATCAACTACATGCAGCAATAAATTTGCTTCGCGAACCTCATCCAGTGTTGACTTAAAAGATTCAATCAGGTGATGGGGTAATTTTCGGATAAATCCAACCGTATCCGATAGCAGAAACGGGATATTACCAAACGTGACTTTGCGAACCGTTGCATCAACCGTAGCAAATAACTTATTCTCAGCCAGTACACCAGATCCCGAGAGTTTGTTCATGAGCGTTGACTTCCCGGCATTAGTATATCCAACCAGAGCAACACGCACTACATTACTTCTTGATTTGCGTTGCGTCTTTCGTTGCTGATCAATCTTTTCAAGATCTTCTTTCAGCAGTTTAATGCGGTTGCGGATATTTCTGCGGTCGGTTTCGATTTCACGTTCACCGGCTCCACCCCGCGTACCGGTTCCGCCTCGCTGTCGCTCCAGGTGGGTCCACATACGGGTTAACCGTGGCAACAAGTATTGATTGCGGGCCAGTTCTACCTGGGTTCGGGCCTGGGCAGTCTGAGCCCGTTTCACGAAAATATCCAGAATCAACAGGCTTCGGTCGTAAATCCGTACTTTATACTCCCTTTCTTTTGGATTAAGTTCATTTTCAAGGTTTCGCAATTGCGAAGGGGACAGATCGTCATCAAAAATGACATTCAGGATTTGGTGTGAAAACACATACTCTTTCAACTCCTCTAGTTTTCCTTTGCCGATGAATGTTCTTACATCCGGTTTTTGAAGATTTTGCACCAATCGGCTTTCGGTCTTTAAACCTGCAGTTTCCGCCAAAAAGGCAAGTTCATCTAAATGTTCCTCGGTTAGTTCCGGATGCCGCGAATCGCCCAAGGCAACCAATACCGCTGTTTGTATTTCTTTTTTCATAGAAAATCATGGCAATGTAATTACTACCCAATCCTCATTTTCCATTACGTATTGATTTAATTATAGATAAATGAAAAAATGGCAGAGTGGGTACGATTTTACAAACTCATAAAATAATTTAAGGGTTCCGCGCACGGTTCACTTTTTCAGGCAACATTCTTTAATTAAGTTTACGAAACTGATTTTCAGTTATAAGACTCTCTTAAACCTATACCTGTGAAAGTTGCCGTTGTGCTGAACACATCCTGGAATATTGTGAATTTCAGGATGAATCTGATCAAATCCCTTCAGGAACAGGGACATGAAGTACATGCCATTGCTCCTTACGACATACACACACCTGAACTGATTCAAGCAGGATGTATTTATCATAAAGTTAAGATGGACAGCCGGGGCGCCAATCCCATAAAAGACCTGGCGCTTATTTTTGAATTGTATTTCATCTATAAGAACATCCGACCCGATATTATTCTTCACTATACCATCAAACCGAATGTGTACGGAACCCTGGCTGCCAATTTTCTGCAGATACCAGTGGTTAATAATGTTTGCGGACTGGGAACTGTTTTTCTCAAGGAAGGTCTGGTTTCATCCATTGCAAAATTTCTATATCGGCTGAGTTTCCGTTATGCACGCAAAGTTTATTTCCAGAATCCGGATGATTTAAGTCTATTTATTAATGAAAAGCTGGTTCCGGAGTCGGTTGTTGATTTACTGCCCGGATCAGGTATTGATCTGACTAAATTCAAGCCCCTACCCTTTAACCGCAACAAAGAATTTACTTTCCTGCTAATCTCCCGCCTTATAACTGATAAAGGTGTTCTCGAATATATTGACGCCATCCGGCAACTCAAAGCTGAAGGCATTCAAGCCCGGTTTCAGATTTTAGGTTCAATCGATGAAATGCATAAGCGTGGGATTAAAAAAGAAATTATTGAATCTTGGATCTCAGCCGGCACGGTTGAATACCTGGGTACTACCGATGACGTACGTCCCTTTATTGAAAAAGCAGATTGTGTAGTACTTCCCTCGTATCGTGAAGGCACCCCGAGAGTCTTACTCGAAGCAGCAAGTTCTGCCAAACCTATTATCGCAACAGATGTTCCCGGTTGCCGGGAAGTAGTAGAAGACCAGGTAAATGGTCTTCTCTGTAAATTAAAAGACTCACAAGACCTGGCCGATAAAATGCGTACAGTTTCGCGTTACACCGATGATCAACTAAAAATGCTGGGCATTAACGGAAGGCTCAAAGTTGAATCGCAGTTTGATGAATCATTGGTAATCAATAAATACCTGCATACCTTGGACGAACTCAAGTCCAAATCAGTTAGTCATGCAGGTTATTGAGACCGGAATTAAAGATCTCGTTGAAATTATTCCAAGTGTTTTTCATGATTCCCGCGGCTGGTTTTTTGAATTTTACAAAGATCAGGTATATCGACAGAATGGCATTGGCTGCCAATTTCGTCAGGATAACATCAGCTATTCCAAGAAAGGAGTAGTTCGAGGTCTGCATTTTCAATTACCCCCGAACGATCAGGCTAAACTCGTCTCTGTTTTAAGTGGAAAAGTACTGGATGTTGTGGTCGATCTGAGGAAAGGATCCCCAACCTTTGGTAAAGTTCATCGGTGCATCCTTGACTCGGAAAAGCATAATTTATTGATGGTACCAGAGGGGTTTGCCCATGGATTTGCTTCCCTGGAAGATTCATTGTTTATCTACAAGACCTCCAGCCTTTACCATAAAGAATCAGAATGCGGTATTCGTTGGGATGACCCAACCCTTAACATCTCCTGGTTGGTAGCTGATCCTTTACTTTCCGACAAAGACCGGCAGCTGCCTACCTTCGATGAGTTGTTGAGAAAATCATTAATTTCACGGGATTAATAAATTCCATTGATTTGAAACGGTTATTGCTGGTGTTCAGTCAGGCAGTATTGGCTGCTATTCTATTTACTTCATGTGCATCGTACAAGGCCAACATTATGTTTAAGGTTCCGGAAGATGCAACCCTTCAGAAACAAGCAGAGGAAGTACAACGAAATTACGTTATCCAGAAAAATGACATGCTCAAACTGGATGTATATACCAACAAGGGCGAATTAATTATCGACCCTGATTTTAATTTAATGAAGGAAATCCCCGTACAAAATGCCCAGCGGAGACCCGATCCGAATTACCTGGTCGATGTCAATGGAGTTGCTAAATTCCCTATGCTGGGTGAATTGAAAGTAGAGGGCTTGACTATACGTCAGACTGAGGAAATACTTCAGAAAGAATATGCCCGGTATTACACTGACCCCTTTGTTGTTTTGCAATACATTAACAAACGGGTTATTGTATTGGGAGCTCCTGGAGGTCAGGTGATTCCCCTGGTCAATGAGAATGTTACGCTGGCTGAAGTTCTGGCCCTGGCGTCAGGAATAGAGAATAATGCAAGAGCTACCAACATACGGGTATTACGGGGTGATCAGTACTTTGTAGCCGATTTCAGTACAATTGCCGGTTACCAGAAATCGAATATGATTATGCAGCCGGGTGATATCGTTTATGTAGAACCCATCCGCAGGCCGGTTAGTGAAGCCTTTCGTGATTACGGTGTAATTGTAAGCGTATTGACCAGTTTAACCACGCTTATTGTAGTATTGACCAGTTTATAAGGGACAGAAAAGTGGAGGAACAAACAAAAATCAATACAGTACAAGAACCCCTGGAAGGGATTGACCTGAATAAACTTAAGGTTATCATTAAGTCCAATTGGTACTGGATCATCCTGATCTTGTTCGTTACCAATTTCACAGCATTCCTGGTAATCCGGTATACGCAGGATTTATTCGAATCTTCATCGGAGCTCAAACTGGATGTTAAAAAAGATGCGTCCGAACTTGGATTCAACGAATTTGTTGATCGCTCACCCAGTAATCTGATTTCAGGTGAAATTGAAATCATACAATCGAAATCCTTCCTGAGTCATGTTGTTGATTCCCTCAATCTTCATGTGAGCTATTACAGCATCGGTAAATTTTTAAATACTGAATTATACCGGAACTCACCCTTCCGGGTTCAATTTGAAATTAAGAATCCCCGGTTCTTTAATACACCCATCACGATTGTTCCAAAAGAAAACGATCAGTTTGAGCTTCGTTTTGAAAATGGCGAAACCAATGTAACAGGGAATTTTAATGATACACTGCAGCTGGATGGATTAAACCTTTGGATTGAAATGACCGCTGACGGGAGTTTTGAGCCGGGAATTACCTATTCATTTGTGCTGAACAGCCGGGAATCCCTGATCGATTACATCTCACGCAACCTGACTGTTGAGCCCTTGAAACTCGATGCCAATACCATCCGCATCACCTTTAAGGATAACAATCCTATGAAAGCCCGTGATCTGGTTAATGGCATTGACTCATTATACCTGGCGTACAGCAACCGTCAGAAAAACCAAACCAATAAGCAAAAAATCGAGTGGCTGAACAGCGAACTTCAGAACATTGAATCCAGAATGGAATCCTATGAGAATTATTTTGAAGATTTCATCCTGGAAAACCGAACCAGCAACCTGGAACAGGATCTTGCCAAAACTATTGTGCTAATTAACGCCATCGATAGCCAGCGTTTCGAAATCACCAGGCGTATCAGCGACACCAACCAGCTCATCGATGCCTTGGCAACCCAGTCAAAAGAAATCCGAATATCAAACCGGACATTTTATCCTGACTATCTGAACAAGAATGTTGAGATGCTACAGCAACTCGATCTGGAAATGGATAAAATGAAAATGTCCTACAATGAAAGCACATTTGCCTACAGGCAAAAGAAAAACCAAACAGAAACTATCCGAAAACAAACCATCGATCAACTTACCGATCTGCGGAACGACTGGATGAAACTTCTTCAGGAATTAAATCAGCGCAAAGGCAAACTTGAAAATGACTTTGCCGGAATGCCTGACAAGAATACTCAATTCAGTAAAAAGCAGCGTTTCTACAAATTGTACGAAGAGTTTTATCTTTCTCTTCTTCAAAGTCGTTCTCAATTCGAACTGGCACAGGCAGGCAGCACACCGGATTTTAAAATTCTGGCTACTGCCAATCTACCGGGTACCCCCATATCGCCTAACCGCTTAATGATCTACGGTATTGGTTTTGTTGCCGGGATTGTACTGAGTTTCTTTTTTATTGGAGTAGTCTATCTGGCCAATGACAAAATCAATAGTTTAGGTGAAATTGAACGGCTTTGTAAGGTACCCCTTCTAGGAGTTGTGCCTGCTTTACGAAGATCAAATGGATCGGACATATATATTATTAGCCACCCGAAATCGATGGTTAGTGAAGCCATCCGAACTTTACGAACTAACCTGGATTTCTTCAAGACTGAATCCGCTCAAAAAGTAATTGTTATATCTTCTACCGTTTCAGGTGAGGGAAAATCTTTTATTGCCATGAACCTGGGCGCTATTATGTCGTTGTCGAATAAAAAAGTGGTCTTACTCGACCTTGACATGCGCAAGCAAAAAATCAATACTTATTTCTCGGCTACTGCCGGAAGTTCCGGAATTAGCACCATCCTCATCGGAAAAAATAGCTGGCAAGAAAGTTTATTAAAATCTCCTCTTGAAAATTTTGACTTCATCCCCTCAGGACCTCATCCGCCAAACCCTGCAGAACTACTTTTGAGTGACGAATTCAGAAATCTTCTGGATGATTTAAAGAAGCATTACGATTACATACTGATGGACACACCACCGGTTGGCGTTGTAACGGATGGCATCATGGCTATGAAGCAGGCTGATATTTCTATCTACATCCTAAGGGCCCACTATTCGAAGAAAGATTTTATCAATAACCTTCACCGGATTGTTCGAATTAATAAATTTCAGAATATAACAACCGTGCTAAATGCACTGCCATCCAATCCGGATACCACGTACGGTTACGGTTATTATGAAGAGGAAAAGAAAAGCTGGGCAAGATCAATTCTGAAACGCAGTGTTTAACTGGTTTAAAAAAAAAGATACTGAACCAACCGGAATACCGGTAGTGATTGACATGCATTCACACCTGTTACCGGGGCTTGATGATGGCGTTACTTCGTTCGAAGAATCTGAAATGATTATCAGGCAGTTTCAGGAACTTGGGTATTCCAAATTAATTACAACCCCGCACATTATCAGTGATACATATCGCAATACCCCTGACCTGATTCTTGGAAAACTTAAGGAACTGAACGAATACCTGGCCGCACGCCAGGTAAATATAATCGTTCAGGCGGCTGCCGAATATTACCTGGATGAAGTGTTGTTTAAAAAAGTGGAAAACAATGAGCCCTTGTTGACCTTAGGTTCACGGTATGTACTTTTTGAAATGAATTTTTTAACCGAGCCCTTCCAGCTTAAAGATTTCATTTTTCTGCTGGGTGTAAAAGGTTATCGGCCCTTGCTGGCGCATCCGGAACGGTATCTCTTTCTGCAACAGGATATGGATAAGGTGGAAGATCTGTATAACCGCGGAGTGCTTCTTCAAGTCAATACAGTTTCTCTAACCGGATATTATTCAAAAAGCGCACAACACCTGGCTCAGAAATTAATTGACAAGGGTTGGGTACACTTCCTTGGAAGTGATTGTCATTCCATGCATCATATGGATTTACTCAAACAAGTTCGCAACAACCGGTATTTCCATAAAGCTTTGGAATTACCTTTGCTCAACAATACACTCTAACATAATGATCGCGGTAACAGGTGCCAATGGTTTATTGGGAAGCTTCATCGTTCGTCAGCTCATTGAAAGCCGCGTTTCCTTCATAGCCATTAAACGTAAGTCAAGCAATACCGAACTTCTTCGTGACATTGAACACCAGATAACCTGGCGTGAAGCTGATATTCTGGATACGCAATCATTGCAGGAAGCATTCGCAGACGTAACCGGTGTTATTCATGCCGCTGCCCTGGTATCATTTAATCCACGCAAAAGAAGAATGATGGAAGCGGTGAATATTGAAGGCACACGTAATGTTGTCAATACATGTCTTGCATTAAGCATATCAAGATTATTATATGTAAGTTCAGTTGCTGCTCTGGGGCGGACAAAGAATCAACAGATAATTTCTGAAGACAACAATTGGACAGACAGCCCGCTTAACACTCAATACGCTGAAACAAAATATAAAGCAGAGTTGGAAATATTCCGGGCGCAGGAGGAAGGCTTAAGCACCATCATAATAAACCCATCGGTCATTCTGGCACGAGGTGAATGGAATCAAAGCAGTGCTAAGCTTTTAAATTATATTAGAGACGAGCGGAAATTTTATACCGATGGCTCATTCAACTATGTGGACGTGCGGGACGTTGCTGAACTGGCCGTGAAATTGTATTTCTCCCAAATGGAAGGTGAACGATTTATTATAAGTGCAGGGACCATTTCCTTAAAAGAATTCTTCAATCAGGCTGCAACTTTTTTTAATACGAAACCACCCCATTTCAAAATATCAAAGCCCGTACTCCGATTTATCGCAAGCCTCGAATCGGTTCGTTCTTTTCTAACCGGTGCAGATCCATTAATTACAAAAGAAACGGCACGAATTGCCGACACGACAATCCGCTTTAATAACCAGAAAGTTATTAACGTTCTGAATTACTCATTTAAACCGCTGGCCGATACTCTTCAGTGGTGCGCTGAATTTTATGGAAAACAAATGGAATTAAAAAATTAAAATTGAGTGTAGTTTTGGGTGGTAAATTTATCTACCTTAGGCAAACCCATTACGCACATGGCGAAAGAATTCCGCAAACGAGAAGACGAAAGTAATGAGCTGATTAAACGCTTTGAGGATCACCTGAGGAAAAA
>JALOMY010000114.1 GCA_025455225.1 Cyclobacteriaceae bacterium
GCCGTTCTCTTTTAAAAGAAGATCAATACGTTCCCGTTCATTGGAGAAATTGCTTTGGTCGTAACGTTCATTGATTTTGACCAGGCTGCGGGTTTTGTTGCGCATCAGAATTTCATAGATGCCCGAATCAGGAACAGCATAAAGTATGGTATCAAGGATGTATGGCCTACCTTCCTGAATACGGTATCGAATTACCTTTAATTTGGAAGTTAAATCCGTTGTAGTAGCAAAAACCCGATTATTGAAATATCCTTTGTTGAACAGATAATCGGATATCCGTTCTACAGTTTGTTCTATTTTGGCGCTATCGTAAACACTTACCGGTTCACCCCATTTCATCAACAAGTTTCCGTTTTCAAGTTTATCCCGAAGGTTGGCAACCTTTTGTTGCATGCGGTACTGAAGTTTCGCTTCTTTCTTTTCGCTTTTCGCATGCACAATTTTTTCCTTGAATTTAGTTTCCGTTGTGGCGATCTTCTTTTCAATTTTTTCAGGCTTAAAGGAGGCTTTGCCTAAATAATAAAGTGTTACCAGGGTATGAACCGGTAAACCAAGAAATTTCTTGTTGGCCTCCTGAACATAAAGATCGCTGAGTGCTGATGAGCTTAGACCTTTGGGGGTTTCAACATGCTGTTTATACAGCATGGATTCATTGTCTTTAAGATGACGGACACCTCGGCATCCCTGAACGGCAAGGATACTTACCAGAAGAAAAAAATAATATCTATTTTTCGAGACGATCAACTTTATCGAGATGCTTTCAAAAGCCCGCGTTAAATACATTAAATCCCTGCAATTAAAGAAATACCGTTTAGAGGAACAACGATTTACAGTTGAAGGGGAGAAGAGTGTACTGGAGCTATTGCAATCCGATTTTAGTACTGAAACATTGATTGGTACACCTGATTTCTTTGATCGTCAATCGGGCAGGCTTAAACACTTTACCGGAGAGCGTTTACAGGTTTCGGAAAAGGTACTCGCAGATTTAGGGTTTTATCAATCCAATAAATCTGTAATGGCTATAGCCCGCATGAAGCCTAATTCGAAACCTGACATTTTAGGAGGCGAATTCGTACTTATGCTTGACGATATCCGGGATCCGGGTAACCTGGGAACCATCATCCGGATAGCCGATTGGTACGGGATTTACAAAATCATAGCTTCCCGCGAAACTGCCGATTTCTACAATCCCAAAGTTTTGCAGGCATCCATGGGATCGTTTACCCGAATTACAATTTATTATACCGATCTGATACCGTATGTTAAGGATACCACATTACCAGTATTTGGTACCTTCCTGGATGGCGAAAGTGTACATACCATGACTTGGGGAAACGAGGGCATCCTACTCATCGGAAATGAAGCGCATGGTATCTCATCATCACTTGAGGAAATGGTTACCCGAAAAATTACAATACCACGCTTTGGGCAAGCTGAATCATTAAATGCGGCAGTGGCTACGGCTATCATATGCGATAATCTTCGCAGACCTTAATTCGAATAATCAGAAGAATCCCTTGCTTTGTTCAGCTGCTTCGGCCGAGATTTTAGAGGCATTTTCTTTACCAAGATACCGGTCGATAAGGCCATGCCCAAGGTAGATTAGCGGTGTGAGGGCAATGGCAACCACAAACTTATACAGGTAATTGGTGATACCGATGGCAATGATCTGCCGGGTGGAGAATACTCCGGAAAAGGCAATGAACAATACCACGAAGCTGTCTACAAACTGGGAAACCAGCGTTGAACCGGTAGCGCGTAACCACAGTAAGCGCGAACCTGTTAAATGGCGCAAGCGCTGAAAAACAAATACATCAACTAACTGGCCAAGCAAAAAGGCAGTTAGAGATCCCAGGATTATACGAAGGCCCTGACCGAATATTTTAGAAAATGCATAATTGATATTGAAAGCATTGCCATCAGGGTCTGAACTGTTGGCATCGAGCCACCATTGAGCAGGAGGTAATTCGATAGTAAGGAAGAGAATCAGAAAACTGTATGCAATTAATGCAGCGGTGAGGTAGCTGATGCGCTTTACGCCTGGCTTTCCAAAGTATTCGTTGATGAGGTCGGTGGTCATAAACACGATCGGCCAGATAATCACACCGGCTGTAAGGTTAAAATCCATCAAAAACCCAAGTATGTTGATGTGTGCGGGCTCCAAACCTACGATTGATTCTGCTGAGAAAATTTTTGTTCCGATCATCTCAGCCAGAAGAGCATTGGTAAGAAAGATACCACAGAGGATGATGAATAACCGGTTCTTTTTCTGTTCGAGTGATGGTGTCATTATTCGTGGATTTCGAATGTAGTGCCCTCAAGGGCGAGTTCGGTTGTAGCCAGAATGGATCGGGCTTCCTGCCACAGTAAATCGAGTTCTTTATACCGGGCAGAAAAATGACCAATTATCAGTTTGCCAACCTGTGCTTCTTTAGCAATACGTGCAGCCTGTGCAGCCGTGCTGTGTTTGGTTTCACTGGCTTTATCCTCGTCTTGTGTCATGAACGTTGCTTCGTGGTAAAGAACGTCAACTTGCTGTACAATGTTTATCAGGTCGATATCATAAATAGTATCCGAACAATAGGCATAACTCCTGGATTTCCGGGGAGGCAAGGTTAACGATTCATTTTTGTATTTGATTTTTCCATGGTCATCCATAATATCAGATCCGGTTTTCAGGGCTGCTAACTGGGCAAGACTTATGTCGGCTGGAATTTTATCTTTATCAATACGCCTCGGTTTGATTTTTTCACGAAATAAAAAACCGGAGCAATCTAATTTGTGCTTGAGTGGGATTGTTTCAACAGTAAAATGTTTACTGTCGAGAATGGTTTCCTGAATGCCTGGTGTAAGCTCATGAAAAAGAAGCCGGAACCGCAGTGCGGAATTGGAATACTTCAATTGGGTAATTATAATGTCCTGCAGTCCGCGATGACTGTATAGATGCAATTCTTTTGTGCGATGGTTCAGATGCATGGAGAACAATAGGCCCATTAAACCGAGGTAATGATCTCCATGCAAATGGGAGATAAAAATATGATTGATGCGCTGAAGGTTGCCGTTGAATTTCAGAAGTTGAATCTGCGCGCCTTCACCGCAATCTACCAACATGAATTCATTTTGAATTTCAACAAGCTGCGAAGATGGAAATCTTCCAAAGGCAGGAACAGCACCGCTTGAACCCAGTATGGTAATCTTAAAACTCAATAATGTTCAAAATAAAAAACCAAAACCCTAACGGATTTTGGTTGCAGTGAAAGCGTGAAGTCCGGTTAATGGCCTTCCGTGTTTTTTAAGTCCTTCTCGATTTCATGCATGAACACAGCATCTACTGCCTCTTCAACAGTAGGGAGAATATTCAACACGCTGTCGAGTTGGGAGATTTTAATCAGTTTCATGGCATGATCTGATAATCGGGTCAATATAAAAATTCCGCCATCCTCTTGCACAATCCGGTTTCCAACCAGTAGTGCACTTAAACCGGATGAATCGGTATATTTTACTTCGGCCAGATCCAGAATGATGTTGCGTACACCTTCGGCATGCAAGGTGATCAACTCTGATTTCAGCCCCGGTGCAACACTGGAGTCCAACTTTTCTTCATGCAAATGAAGGAGGCTGTATTTTTCCTGTTTATCGATGGTGTACTTCATGTTAGAATTATATAAGGCGAATAATCTTATTTCAAGGCTACTAAATTAACGGAATTTAAGGAATTAAGGATACTCTGTTCAATTCTTTGGCTGATATTACTGTAATCGACAGGTTCCAGAATGGTTCCGGTTACCTGATGGTACAATTCCTTGTAGCGGTCGGATATTGAAGAAACAATTTCATCAGTCATTTCGGGAACCCGCTGACCTTCTTTTCCCTGAAATCCATTTTCAATCAACCACTGACGGACAAATTCTTTCGACAATTGTTTCTGAGGTTCACCCCGTGCCTGGCGGTTTTCATATCCGTCTGCATAAAAATACCGCGATGAATCCGGAGTATGGACCTCATCAATAAGATAAAGGCGATCGTTAAAAAGTCCGAATTCGTATTTGGTGTCTACCAGAATAAGTCTTCGGTTTGCAGCGAGTTCGGTTCCTTTCTGGAACAGTTTAAGTGCATACTCTTCAAGCACCCGGTAATGTTCGGGTGATACCAGTTTTCGTTTCAGGATTTCTTCCCGGCTAATATCTTCATCATGCCCAACGGATGCTTTGGTTGTGGGCGTTATAATCGGGTGGGGGAGTTTGTCATTTTCTTTTAATCCTTCGGGCAAAGGAACGCCACACAACATGCGTTTACCTTCACGATATTCTCGCCAGGCATGTCCGGCCAAATAACCACGAACTACCATTTCGACCGGAAAAGGTTTGCACGAAAATCCGATAGTTACATTCGGATCGGGTGTCTGGATAACCCAGTTCGGTACAAGATGTTTGGTGGCTTCGAGGTTACGCGCAGCAATCTGGTTAAGAACACGCCCTTTATCAGGAATGGCGCGGGGTAATACTACATCGAAAGCTGAAATCCGATCGGTGGCTACCATGGCCATCACGTTACCGAAATAATAGACATCCCTAACTTTGCCTCTGTAAAAGCCGGTCTGGCCAGGGAAATTGAAATGCGTTTCTTTAATGGCTTCCATAAAGACAGGCTGCAAAGTAAAGCGATAATTTATTTCTTCAAAGGTGAATTGTTACCCTGATAAGCCTTACTGAACGAGAATACCTGCCTTAAACACCTGAGTTTGAATTAAATTCCCTTCTTCATCGAAGATTTTCCACTCTTTATGCTTTTTATCAGCTACGTACTCACCTTGTTCATGGATGGCGCCATTTGGATAGTAGGAAGTAAAAAGCCCATGCTTTCTCTGCGATCTGCATTCTCCGGTGGTGTGTACAGGGCCCATTTCATAATACGTTTTAAAAGGTCCGTTTAACAGGTTGTACCGGTAGGTTTCTTCGAGGGCTGGTTTTCCATTGGGAAAATATTCCACACGCAAACCAGATAATTTTCCGGCTTCATAATTCTCTTTGATCTTTACCGTTGTTCCATCTTCGTGGTAGAAGATCCAGGTTCCATGGGGCTGATCATTCTGGTAATGCTTCACCGATAATTTCTTTTCCGTTTCGGTAAATTCTTCAATTGTCCAGTCTTTACCGGTTAGTGAAGGTTGTTCACGTATCTTGATTTTTCCGTTGGCATGGTACGTTAACCCCGTGCCGGTCTTTCTTCCTTCAACGTATTTGAATTTATGACGCACGGTACCATCTGCATAATAGGCTGTATTGTCTCCATGAAGTTTACCGTCCATGAAAGAACCTTCCAGTATTAAGTGGCCTTCGCGGTCATAATTTTTGTAGATCCCGTTTTTCTGACCTTCGTCCATGGTGGAGACGGTCTCCAGCTGGCCGTTGGTATAGTATGTTTTCAGGAAGCCCGTCAGGATTCCTTCTTTATAGTTAGCCTCCGATGAAATAATTCCATCTTCATAATAAAGCCGGGTAAGGCCATTGGGTTTTCCGTTCAGATAGTGGATTTCGGATTTCAAATTTCCATTAGCGTAGTATTCACGAACCACACCTTCGGGTTTTCCTTTTTTGAAAACCGTTTCACTTTTAATGTTGCCATTATCGTAATACGATTGAACGCTGTCTACCAACAGGTCATTCTGGTAATACGCATGCTGAACTTTCTTTCCGTCTTCGTCAAAGACTTCAACCGGACCATGCCGCATTCCATTTACATAAATCATTTTACGGGCAGGTTTTCCCGTTTCGTGGTACTCAACAAATTCACCTGATTTCTTACCGTTACTGAAGTTACCTTCTACTGCCAATTTTCCATCCGGATAGAATCGCTGGTATTTGCCAACCAGTTTTTCGTTGTCTTCGCGTGCTACGGTATAAATTTCCTGCACCTGTTTGCGCTCAGCATCATAAAAGGTGCGTACTTCCCGTTGTGCAGCAACGGTAAAAGAAGAGATCAACAGAATGAGCAAACACAGTCGATGCATGGGGAACAAGTTATAACCAGCCCGGAGAATAACGCAAGAAATTAATAGATGTTGTGCTAAGCGGTTACTCAGAGTTTTTCGATCACCATAGCAGAAGCACCTCCACCACCATTACAAATACCTGCAGTACCGATACTGGCATTGTTCTGTCCTAAAACATGGATTAAGGTTGTTATGATACGGGCACCTGAAGCACCGAGCGGATGACCTAATGATACAGCTCCGCCATTAACATTGACCCGGTCTGGATTTAGTTCAAGTTTAATATTATTCGCAATGGCAACTGCTGAAAAGGCTTCATTGATTTCGTAGTAATCAACGTCTTTAGCCGTTATGCCGGCCTGTTTCCACGCTTTTGGAATGGCCAGTGCGGGTGCGGTGGTAAACCACATCGGATCCTGGGCAGCATCGGCAAAGCCTTTTATTCTGGCAATTGGTTTTAGACCCAGTTCTTTTGCTTTTGATGCGCTCATTAAAACAAGTGCTGATGCTCCGTCATTAATGGTGGATGCATTGGCAGCGGTTACAGTTCCGTCTTTCGTGAATACAGGCCGAAGTCCTGGCATTTTATCGAAGTTCACGTTCTTATACTCTTCGTCTTCGTTGAACAAGGTTGAGTTCCCCTTCCGGTCCGTTATCGTTACAGGAACTATTTCATCCTTGAATTTTCCAGAAGCCCAGGCAGCCGCAGCACGTTTATAGGAGGTTATCGCATAAGCATCCTGATCCTGCCTTGTGATGTTCATTTCTTTGGCCGTATTGTCTGCGCATACGCCCATGGCACAATGATTATAGACATCGGTTAAACCATCGTACGTGAGGCCGTCAACCACTTCACCATTTCCATACTTGTAACCATACCTCGCTTTCAATAAATAATAAGGAATGTTCGACATGCTTTCCATGCCTCCGGCAACTACTATTTCGTTTTGCCCCAGCATAATGGATTGTGCACCCAGCATAATTGCCTTCATTCCAGAGGCACAAACTTTATTAACCAGCGTACAGGGTACATTATAACCTAAACCTGATGCAACGGCCACTTGGGTTGCCGGTGCCTGTTTTAATCCGGCAGAAATGACATTACCCATGAATAACTCCTGTACCAGGGAAGGTTCAAAGCCTGCTTTTTGCATAGCACCCTTAACGGCAATTGCTCCCAACTCAATAGCCGGAATTGAGGCAAGACTTCCACCGAAACTGCCAATAGGTGTGCGCACCGCGGAAATGATGTAAACTTCAGTCATATAAAATAATCAGGTATCAAAATAGGGTAAACAATTGCACTTGTCCAAGTAAGGGCTGTCAGATTAAGATTCATCCTTTGTAAGTAGGACCGAGTAAGACCAATTCTGGATTTACCAGTCAGGTTTATTTTTATCCTTCGGTTGCGTGGCTTTACGTTTATTCTGCTGAAGGTATTGTATTTCCTGATTCTTCATGGCCTCCAGGATCATTTTTGCTTTCTCCTCACTGATCTTCATTTGTTCCAGTTTTTGGGATGAGGGTTTGTTCTCCTTCTTTTCCTGTTCTTCCTGCTGCTCATTTTGTTGTTGTTGCTGCTGCTCCTGTTTTTGTTGCTCCTGTTTATTCTGATCGTTTTTCTGATCCTGTTCTTTTTTCTCCTGATCTTTCTTATCCTGTTCCTTTTTCTGTTCGTCTTTCTTTTGCTGATCTTTTTTCTGCTGGTCCTGCTGTTGTTGTTGCTGGTTCTGATCTTGCTTCTGCTGTTCTTGTTTTTTCTGTTCATCGAGCTTTCGCTTCAGCAGTTCATAATTGTAACGGGCATCGTCATTCGATGGATCTGCCTTAATAGCCTCCTTGAAATGCTGAAGGGCTTCTTCGGCTTTACCCTGCTTATTTTTGATTACTCCCAGCTGTTGTTGTGCTGTTGAACGAATGGGGGGTTTAGTGCTCTGGGTAAGTGACTGATAATGATTAAGCGCCTGGGCTGTATCACTTAACTGGTAATAGGAATGTGCAAGATTCAGAATTACTTCATCTTCGGTTACGTTAAGTGAATCAGTAAGGTATTGATAATGCTTAACTGCAGTTTCATAATCACCGGATTGATAAGCTTTCTTCGCTTCCGATTTCACCTGGTTTATCTTACCGATTTTAGCAGGATCGGTAATGAATGCAGCAAGAACAATTAATAACCAACTTGTCTTCATATCCGAATCGTTTTCGTTTGAAGAAGAATATCCAGCACCAGCAGGAACATTCCGGCCAGCAGAAAGTAATAATATTTGTTTGCCGTAACATCAACAAACCGCGCTTCCATAAATTCGCCCTCTATGCTGTTAATGGTATTTATTAAACGGGC
>JALOMY010000353.1 GCA_025455225.1 Cyclobacteriaceae bacterium
GCAATGAGATAGCTGGTATTTTGTCTTATGCATCAGCGTTTGACACAACAGGTATAATGATTCAAGAAGCAAACTTGATAGACCTTTTGGGTAAAATCAAAACGCAAATTGACAAAGATATGTTGGGATCCGCTGTGCCGTCTGACTGGGTTGCCAACAGGATTGATGTAGATGAAATTCGATACAAAAAAGACACACAAAGTCGTTATTTGTTTGAGCAATGGGCGTTGGGTAATTCGAACGTAAACATAGCTGGAATGAATGGTATTGAAAATCCGCTTGTAGCAGAAAACACATTGTTAGCAGGCGATTTCTCTTTGGGTACTCTATATGTGTGGGATGATTTAGTTATCGAGATGTACTACGAAGGCACAGATAAACGTGATGGTTTGGTAACAATCGGAGCGTATATGCGTGAGAACTTGCGTGTACAAGATGTAGATAAGAAAGCATTTGTAAAAGTAACTGATATTGCTTCTACATTGCAATCAATATCTCCCGTAGCACCTTGATTTTAAATGTGGGTGGTTAGTTCCACCCACATAATCTATTAATTATCAAAACATTATAAAACATGAGAAAGTTTATTTATTTGAAATTTTTGTTTACGATATTATCCTATTTATGATATTCATAAGCAACTCGATTTAATAAGTTAAATATAAAGTATGTCCAGAGGCTGCCAGACCGCTGATGGCAAACACCGGATAGGCTATTCCGCCCGTATCCACTTTAACGGCCCTCCCGAATACCACCGTAAAAATCAGTAAGGTGGCAAGCGGCTGTATAAACGCCCACAAAAGCCCAAGGAACGTCTGGGCATACCGTATGCGAAGGTCGCGATACGCTAAAATCAAAAACAAGTCGCGATACTCAATCAGCTCGCGCAGATTCAGTGAAAATTTACTTTTATTCGCGTCAACTACGATTTTATGCATGTGAAGCGGCTGCTGATTTATTGTCCCTATCCCCTCCATGAAGCGCCTTCGCAGCGGTTTCGCTTTGAACAGTACCTTCACCTGCCGGAGAAACAAGGCGTTAAAATTACCACATTAACGTTCTACAATCAATCGGCCTGGAAAATCCTCTATTCACCCGGTAAACGCTTTCTGAAATCAGCGTGCATCGGTCTCTCCCTTCTTAAACGGTTTGTTCATCTTTTCTATGCCCTACAGGCTGACCGAATCCTGATTCACCGTGAAATGTTGCCCATCGGACCGCCCATACTGGAATGGGTCCTAGCAAGGTTACTCAGAAAAAAAATCATCTACGATTTTGATGATGCCATCTGGCTTACCGATAACAGCAACGAAAGCAAGATTGAAAAATTCCTCCGGTGGCGAAGCAAGGTGGCTTTAATTTGCCGGTGGAGCCATAAGGTTAGTGCAGGTAATGAATACCTGGCTGACTATGCGCGGAAGTTTAATAAGAATGTGGTCATAAACCCAACTACCATTGATACGGAGAAGCATCATAATCGGGTTTTATATCAGGAGACTTCTCACCCGCATGCGCGGGATCGAAGTGACGGTAAAATAATTATCGGGTGGACCGGTTCACACACTACCTTAAAATACCTGGAGGGCTTGTACCCGGTTTTAAAAAAACTGGAAGAACAACATCCGCAAATTATATTCATGGTGATTGCCGATCAGCCATCAACCATGCCGTTGAAGAACCTGGTGTTTAAGAAATGGACCACGGAAACCGAAATCACCGATTTGCTACTGGCCGACATCGGCATTATGCCATTGCCGGATGATGAATGGTCGAAAGGAAAATGCGGTTTCAAAGCCCTTCAGTACATGGCCCTGGAGATACCGTGCCTCGCCTCACCGGTAGGGGTTAACACCACCATCATTCAGCACGGAGTAAATGGTTTTCATTGCCAAACGGAAGAGGACTGGCTTACTTGTTTTGACAAACTCATCAGCAACCCCGACCTGCGCAGGCAACTGGGGCGTGCCGGAAGGAAAACGGTTGAAGAACATTATTCAGTTAATTCCAACACCTCAACTTTTCTGTCTCTTTTTGAATAATGATACAGCAACCCGATGCCCATGGCATAAAACGGAAGTAACGGAATTTTGTACCGGGAAAGCGTACCGAAATTATAGGTGGATACACCAACGGCAAAAGCAAACATCAGGGAAAACCCCAGGCAAAAGACAACCTCGGGTTTACGCAGGTATTTCAAACCCCGAAAACCAACCCGGTAAAAGACGTACAGTGTCACTAGCAAAAAGGCCATGCTTTCGAAAGCTGATAAAACCATCAATGGGCTACGGATCTCCCATAGATAAGGCCGGTATAAGCTCACGATAATAGCGCCTGGAGCTAACCTGACCATGCTTTGCCAGGTACCGTCCAGTTCACCTAACGTATAACCGGATCCTTCACCGGTGCGGGCACCCCAACCGTACCGGATATCGTAAGCCGTAATCTTAGCTGTCTCGGCTAACTTTTCCACATTATACCGCGGATCATCTTCACCCACTTTTACGATTGTGTAGTAAGCAAGAAATAATACAGGAACCAATGCAATAGGAACAATGATTACTCGTAATACGATTGACCGAACTTTTACCAGGGTACGTATAGCAATCCAAATAATAATGACCGGTAAAAAACTTAATAGAATATACTTCTTGATGGAGTATATCACCCACAGGGAAAATAGCAGTACCAATACACTGATGATGGAATAC
>JALOMY010000354.1 GCA_025455225.1 Cyclobacteriaceae bacterium
GCGTGATCTTCCGTAAATAAATTGACAACGCGGTAACCGGTACCGCTTGTAATCCTTAATACAGAATTTGTAGTTGGCGCATACCGTAGGCTGATCCGGGGTGTGAAGATCGTACCATGAATGTTGTGATGATCCAGACGTACACCTGCAAGAAGCGAAGACTTCACAGCAAATTTGAATTCATCCTGAATAAAAATTCCCGGGAGAAAGGTTACTGATGGTTGATTGATTCCAGATACTTCAGCCGTTCCGGGTGTATTGTCGTCATAATGAATAAACCGAAATGGTATGCCGGCCAGCAAATCATGCTTACCCATTCTTTGATTCCAGGTTATCTGCATAAATCCAACCTGTTGTGAAGCCTGAAACCTTGTAACTCCATAATAAGAATCCTGAGTATGATAATTATAAGAATAATCAAACTTCATGGATTTCTGTTGTGTAAGCGGAAGCGTACCTATTAGTTCAAAACGATTGGTCACTATGGATTCGCCATAATAGATATCGGAGCCACGATATTGTTCCGACCATTGAAGTTCCCCACCCCAACGGTTTTCATGAAAATAACGCCAGGCTAACGATCCGTTCTTTCCGTGGCGCAAGGGAATATCCCATTTATTAAAAATCGAAAACCGGTTCTGAATCGGTACATCCGTAAAATTGTCATTATTAATGTCTCTGGCCTGATTGTAACTAAAATAATTTATTCCCCACAAGGCATGGGATTTACCGGATTTCATCCGGATTGACATATCGGCATTCCACTCACCAACACTGGTAGCAAATACATCCGTTTGAATCTGAGGCAGGTTGAATGGTTCTTTGGTTATGATATTGATCAAACCAGCAACAGCTTCAGAACCATAAAGGGTGGAAGCCGGACCTTTCACCACTTCAATCCGCTTAACCAGGTGATTGGGTATACCCGATAATCCATAAACGGTAGATAAGCTGCTCACAATGGGCATACCATCAATAAGAATCATAGTATATGGGCCTTCCAATCCGTTAATGTGAATGTCGCCCGTATTGCAAACATTGCAATTGATTTGAGGCTGAACGCCATTGATTACATTCAGGGACTCGAAAATATTAGGTGTCGGATTTTTCAGGAATAAGGCTGGCGTGTACACCTCCACCGGTATTGGTGATTGTAGTTTGGTCACCTCCTTCATAGTTCCGGAGATGACAACGGCCTCGAGCGATGTTGGTTCTTCTTCCAATTCGATGATTAACTCGGAAAACGGAACGGTTACGCTTTTACTCCAAGGTTTATAACCTACCATGGATATACGAACTGTATAGGAACCATGCGGAATTGACGAGAGAATAAAACGACCGGATTCGTTGGTGTTTGTTCCTATACCCTTACCCGCAAACACCACAGAAGCAAATTCAATCGGTACACCTCCTGAATGAACATAGCCCCGAACTTCACTTACCGATTGGGCATAACCGCTCCAACCAATCATAAAAAGTCCGACCACAAGGTGAATCAGGTATTTCAACTTAATTTTTTTTAGATTAATCTAAATATTTGTTTATACAAGACTAATCATTTTTAACGCACAAGTCAAATAAATGGTTTAAGGTTTATGAATGCGATGCGGTAACGTCAATAAAAAAGCCCATTCCAACTACGGAATGGGCTTTTAGGGTAGATGATATCGAATTTACTTCTTTACTAGTATGGCATCTTCCAGGATGAAATTAACATGATCAATGTCGGATGCATTTAACTTCAGTTTACCTTTAACGGTAATCAAATCATCAACCTGAAACTTAGGCATGGATCCCTTAAAAGTGACTTCGGCAATGGATTCCGGGCCACCGCCACCGCAGAAAAAGCACTGGCTCATCGGATATTTCGAAAGAATAATATAATTACCTTCTTCAGGAGCAAAGGGTACATAAAATCCTTCCACCGTGATTTCTTTACCCTCCAGAGCTTTCAGATTTTCAGGGAAACTGGGATAGAATAAATATTCTCCCAGTTTCTCATAGTATTTAGGCTCAAACTTGGTTTTAGCAAACTCATTCCATGCATCAAATTTGGATGTTTGAGCAAGTGCCAGGTTTGCCATTATGATCAACCCTGCCAGTAATAATCGATTCATGTTCATTTATATTTAATTTCCAGCTAACACTTTTGAAATATCAGTACGATACGCCTGCCACGCAGGTATTAAAGCACAAATTACTCCCAATAACAAACTTCCCGCCAAAATTATCCATTCTTCCTGGTAGAACAGTAACCCGCTAATTCCGGCTTTGCGGGTCTCCTCTACCACGTTGGCCAGAATCACCAATACTCCATGCCCCATGAGCAAGCCGATAATACTTCCCAATGCCGTAAGTAGAACACCTTCCATTAAAATAGACACAACCAGCTTTAAGCGCGTAGCACCCATCGATCGCATGATGGCCAGATCGTATCGTCTTTCTTTCAGCGAATTATACAACGCTATAAAGATGCTTAGAGCCGAAATGAAGATAAGCACATACGCAAATGCCATGATTACATCAACACCTACACCCAATATGGTGAATAAACGTGCGGTTTCGAAAGCCGGAGATGCTGCCTGCAAACTGCTTTGTGCGTTTACAATCCGGGGAAGTTGTACAGCACCCATTGCCGAACGGTATTGAATAAGCAACGAAGTTATTTCCAGGGTCGAATCACCGGATGCTCTTGATGGAACCA
>JALOMY010000355.1 GCA_025455225.1 Cyclobacteriaceae bacterium
TTATTTAAAAAACATGCAACGCGTAAGGCATGAAAATGAAGACATTGAACTTGACAAGAAAATATTTCACAATGCCCTCGAGTTCAAGTCAGTTAAAGTTCGCGAATGTATGATACCCCGCACAGAGATTGTGGCGGTAGATGTTCAGGAAGGTGTTGAAAAACTTCGAGAGACATTTATAGAAAGCGGGCACTCAAAAATCCTGGTCTATAAAGACACTATTGATGATGTTATCGGTTATTGTCATTCTTCAGAATTATTCAAAAAGCCTACCCACATTGAAGAAATACTAACCCCAATTATTATCGTTCCTGAAACCATTCTGGCCAATGAACTGATGATTCAGTTTATCAATCAGCGAAAGAGCCTTGCTATTGTGGTTGATGAATTCGGGGGTACTTCGGGTCTGGTTTCCATGGAAGATGTAATTGAAGAGATCTTCGGTGAAATTGAAGACGAACACGATGAAGACCACCTGATTGAACAGCAATTGGATAGTCACACCTGGTTGCTCAGTGCACGCCATGAAATTGATTACCTGAATGAAACCTATGGTTGGGGCCTGCCAACCGGGGAATACGAAACATTGGGGGGGCTAATTTTGAGTTTAATGGAAGAATTGCCTAAAGCTGGCGAAAGTGTCTCCCTGCCGCCCTATACCCTGACTGTCCAATCTACGCTGGATAATCGTATCGATACCGTAAAACTGACTTTACTCGGGGAATCCTCCTGATAAATCGGATGTTATCTGGCTCTAAATCAATGCATTAAATGCTCTCTGAATAATCCTCTTATTTTTCATTTTCGGGTTTTACTAATCCACAAAGGGGGTTAAATTTGCGGTCTTTAAAATTTGACTTATGGCATTTATTGGAACGTTGAGGAGTAAGATGGGCACCTGGGTAGTCGTATTTGTTTTTGTAGCCATCGCTGCCTTCATTTTAGGGGATTTATTCAGTAGCAACTCCTCCTTATTTTCGGATGATTCGGTGGGCGAAATTGCCGGCCACAACATATCCCTTAAGGAATACCAGATGGCCGTACAGGAACGTGAAGCCAATTATATGGTATACTTTCAACGTCAGCCCAGCGACCGGGAAATGCCAACCATCCGTGAACAAGCCTGGGAAATTCTTATCCTTCGTTATGCCATTGAAAAACAGTTTGATAAACTGGGTGTAAAAGTTACGGATGATGAATTGGTGGATATGATCTCCGGAAAGAACATCAGTGAAGGAATCAAATCCTCATTTGTAAACCAGCAAACCGGACAGTTTGATCGTAACCTCCTGGCTAATTACATCAACAGCATTAAAACCTTGCCGGTGAATTCACCCGATCGAATTCAATGGGAAATTTTCCAGCGTGACCTTAAGCCCGGACGCGAAAGGCTTAAGTATGAAAATCTCTTACTGAAAAGTGTATACGTAACCTCAGCAGAAGCTGAAAAAGATTATCACAACCAAACCGATGTGGCTGAAATCAAATACTTGTTTATTCCGTATTTCTCCATCAGTGATACCTCGGTGCAGGTTTCAGATGCAGACCTGAGAACCTATTACAACAAGAACAAGGAAAAATATAAAAGCGAACATACCCGCGATCTTAAATACGTCAGTTTCCCGGTTGTTGCTTCGGCCGAAGATTCACTTGCCATTCGTGAAGAACTTGGCCGGCTGGTTTCTGATCTTAAGCAAACTCAGGACGACTCAGTTTTTGCTTCCATCAATTCCGATAATGGTACACAAGCTTTTGTAAAATATTCAATTGCTGATCTCCCTGCTTTCATCAGCAAAGATCAACTCAAGCCGGGCGAAACGTTTGGTCCGTTCCTGGATAACGATTCCTATAAACTTGTCAAAGTTTCTAATGTAGGCAAAGACACCACTTTCAATGCCCGCGCCAGTCACATTCTTATTCGTTGGGATGACACCAGTGTTGAAGCAAAAAATGCTGCCAGGGAAAAAGCCCGAGCAATTTTAAAAGATATTAAAGCGGGTGCTGACTTTGCCGCCAAAGCCCGTGAATTCGGAACAGATGGTACAGCTTCCCGCGGAGGCGACCTGGGTTGGTTCAGTTCCGGTTCTATGGTAAAACCGTTTAATGATGCCGTATTCTCTGCAACCCGCAAAGGTTTACTGAATGATGTTGTAGAAACTGAATACGGTTACCACATTATTGATGTAACTGAATTGAAAGACAACAGCTTTTATAAACTTGCGGTAATTCAGCGTGAAATACTTCCCAGCGATGCCTCCATCAACAATGCATTGAGAAATGCTGAGCGTTTTGCTTCTGAACTGGAGGGTATTGAGAATTTTGAAAAGCGTGCGAAAGATGAAGGCCTTGCTGTTGTTGATGCTAAAGGCATTAAACCCTCCGACAGAAACGCTGGCAATCTGGGTGATGCCCGTCAGATTGTTCAATGGTTATTCCGCGATGCCAGTGAAGGAACGATTTCCCAGGTTTTTGATTTACAAGACCGCTATGTGGTTGCTGTAATGACCGGGGAGATTGAAAAAGGATATAAGTCACTGGAGCAGGTTAAGGAAGAAATTACTCCGCTGGTTAAAAATGAATTGAAAGGAAAACGCATCATTGAAAAAGTAAGTAGCCTGCAGGGATCTCTCGAAGAAATTGCCACTGCGTTTGGTAAAGATGCCAATGTATATACCAACAGCAGCCTGCGCATGAATGCT
>JALOMY010000356.1 GCA_025455225.1 Cyclobacteriaceae bacterium
TATGGGCAGTTACGCTTGGCACTTTAGGTTGCCTTGTCTTGCAGGAAGTATCCGCACGCATAGTTATAAGCAGCGGTCTTAACCTTGGGCAGGCCACTCAAAAATGTCTTGGGAATAAGTTGGGATCCGCACTAATGATGGTTGTTGGCAGTATTGTTATTATGGGTTGTGCGGCTTATGAAGCCGGAAATTTACTGGGTGCCGTGGCCGGATTAAATTTATTGAGTGATCTTAATACCCGGATACTTACCGTCATTATTGTTACAATCTCTTTTGGTGTTTTATGGACCAATAAAAGACAGCATTCAGCAACCACTCACCACAGGTGAAGTTTTTTCTCATGCTTTGCTTCCTGCTTTTCCTGCAGGCTCTGAGTTATTGATTCTGGGTTTGGTCGGAACCACCATTGTTCCTTACAATATTTTTCTGGGGTCAGGTATCAGTAAAGGAAAAACCATTCCCCTCATGCGGACCGGGTTAAGCATTTCTGTTATAATCGGTGGAATGATTACAGCTGCAATTCTGATTGCCGGCACATCGGTAAAAGCATTTTCTTCTTTTCCTGAATTATCAGATTCCCTGCATGAACACCTTGGACCAATCGGTTCTCTGGCATTAGGTGTTGGTTTGTTTGCCGCTGGCTTTTCCTCGGCCATCACCGCTCCCTATGCATCTTCAATAATTGCTTCAACTATTTTCGGGTGGGAAGATCAGCGAAAATTAAGATGGAATTGGGGTTTGGTCTTAGCGATAGGATTCATCTTTGGAATAAGTGGAATTCGTCCTATTCCTGTTATCCTAACTGTGCAGGCATTAAACGGGTTGATTTTACCCTTATTGGTTGCACTGCTGGTATTTCTGAGTAATCAATCCACATTAATTCCATCGAAATATCAGCCTGGTTGGATTTTCAATGTTGTACTGCTCTTAATCTTTGGCAGTGTATTACTTATTGGATTCAACCAGGTTGAAAAGGTATTGCTGACATCCGGTCTGCTTTCAACCAGCCACTTCAACTGGATTATTGGCTTGAGCGCCTTTTTTGTTTTGTTGTTAGGTACCCTGATTTACAGGAGGCCTGCGTGACCTAACTGAGTTTTGCTACCATACTGATGTAACGTTCAGGCACTTCACCTCGCGTTGCCGTCTGATAATCGCTGTAACTGCAGGGCACAATACTGTTACGGGCATAACGTTCCATTCCACCAGGATAAGGCACTTCCATCCACCAACGGTCACTGAATTTGCTTTTATAAAAGGTAATTGTTTCAGATTCAACCGGCATGGCCACCACGTATTTCATAAAATCATTGCTCTTGAAATTCTGTTCATTTTTCCGGTGATAGTACCCTTCAATAAAATACCAGATCATGGTGGCGATTACGGCAGCAGTCTTCCTGTTCGCATCATCACAGTCGGGATTGTATTCGTAAAACCCGGCAGTACTAAGTTTTTCATTTTGACCTGCATACCAGCAAATCTGGCATGCCTCCTCACCGGTTAATCCAAAGGGCTGGGCGTTGGCATTCCCCGGGGCATCAGCCGATTTGATGGCGGTGATATCAAATGAAAGTGCATCAGCATTGCGAATAACAGGCTCCATTTCCTGGAGGTTGGTTCGCATTTGTCCGATACGGAATGCCTCAAAATACAATTTCTCCAACACGGAAACGGCCATCGGGTCAATCAGATAACTCTGATAAGCCAGGTGTGTATAGCTAAACAGGTAGTTAGGTTCATGAAGGAGCAAATCATGAATATGATGGCGGTTCATGGGCTTATTCTCTTCTTCATCGAGATCAAGAAAGGCATCTACGTTCAGAAAACCGATGAGCTTCTCCATACTTTCGTAGGCCTTGTACTGACCAAAATCCAGATCGTGTGACCCTCCCAGGATAACAGGCAATACGTTATTTTCCAGGAGAATCCTGCAAACTTCGCTTATTCGGGTATAGGTTTCCTGCAAATCATAACCGGGCTTCAAATTTCCGAGGTCAACAATCCGATAGCTTCCGTGGCCCTTTTTCAGAGTATATAATTTTCTACGAATTTCATCAGGACCCTTAGCGGTACCTGAGTTGATGCCAGCCCCGCGTTCTTCATTCACCCCTATCAATGCAAGGTGGGCGCCTTTGTAATCGGGCATTTTATCTCCATAGATCCGGATGTTCTTATAAAATGAAGCAGTTGTGGTAATGGAAGAATAGATGGATTCATCCAGTGGATTAAAAAAAAGGGTTAAATCCATAAAGAATTTTTAGTTGTTCAAGATAGGTAGAAATAAAAAAGGAGGGAAACGTTCTTCCCTCCTTCTTTTTCTGGTGATAGCCGGTTAGCCACCAAAATCGTCAAACCGGATGTTCTCTTTCGGGATGCCCATTTCATCCAGCATTTTAAGAACAGCTGCATTCATAAGCGGAGGACCACACAAATAATACTCTACATCTTCGGGTGCAGGATGATTCTTGAGATAGTTATCGAATAAGCACTGATGAATAAAACCGGTATAACCATCACCATCCCGATCTTCGAGGCTGGTGTTAACTTTCCAATTGTCTTCAGGAAGGGGCTCCGACAATCCGATGTAAAAACGGAAGTTCGGAAACTCCTTTTCAATCTTGCGAAAATGCTCCACATAGAAAAGTTCCTTCTTGGAACGACCTCCATACCAGTATGATACTTTACGATTGGTTTTTTCAGTATGAAACAAATGGAAAATCTGGGCGCGCAACGGAGCCATGCCGGCACCACCGCCAATATAGATCATTTCACGTTGCGTAGGATTGATATGGAATTCACCATAAGGGCCGGATATGGTTACTTTATCACCA
>JALOMY010000357.1 GCA_025455225.1 Cyclobacteriaceae bacterium
TTTTCCAATTCGTTTACGATATCTTTTGTTGCATTGGGCTTAGCCAGCTTCTGAATATTTACACATAAAGCATCCGCCCGTTGTTCATCAAAAAGAAGCTTCAATGATTCTTCTACCAGATCTTTATGGGCATTCTTGTCAGTGATTAATAAAGCCGCACCACGCTTAACAAGGGCTTGTGCATTCCTGGTTTGATGATCTTCGGCCACATTCGGAGAGGGTACCAGGATAACGGCCTTTCCGGCAATGCAGATTTCAGAAACGGCCAATGCACCTGCGCGTGACACAACAACATCGGCTGCTGCATACGCCAGATCCATTTCTTTGAGAAAATCAAACACCCGTACTTTCCTTAGATCATATTTTGCCAGTTCTGCCTTAATTGAATTGAAATGTACTTTACCTGTTTGCCAAATTACCTGCACCCGAGCATCAAGATATTTTTCAATGCCATTCAGAATACTTTCATTAATGGTTTTAGCACCCAGGCTTCCACCAATGACCAGCAGCGTTTTGGTATGACTATCAAATCCAAAATGAGTCAGGGCTTGTTCCCGTTTAAAAGAAGCGTTCAGTATATCTTTTCTTACCGGATTACCCGTAAGTACTATTTTTTCTTTAGGAAAATACCTTTCCATATTTTCATAGGCTACACATACCTTACTTACTTTGCCGGCAACTTGTTTATTGGTAAGACCGGCAAATGAATTTTGTTCCTGGATAAGGCAAGGAATGTGAAGCCGGGTTGCGGCCATCATAATCGGGCCACTGGCATAACCACCGGTACCAACAACGGCATGGGGCTTGAATCGTTTTGTGATGTTCGTTGCACGGATGTAGCTAACTAAAAGTTTAACCGGGAACAATAAATTGGAAATTGTTAATGATCGCTGCAGGCCACTGATCCATAGACCAATGATCTTATAACCTGCTTCCGGTACCCGGGTCATCTCCATTCTGCCCTTTGCACCAACAAAAAGTATCTGAGCATCGGGATGACGCTCACGGAATTCATTAGCTATGGCAATAGCCGGGAAAATATGACCACCAGTGCCCCCTCCGCTGATAATGATTCGATATGGTTCTTTTTGCTTCAAACTATCTTTTCACTTTTCGATTTTCCACCAAGTACTCACCATTGCTTAGGCTGCTTTCGCTTCTACTCCCCTGTTTTCCTTTATATCTTTTATAGTGCTCTTTTGGTTATACATTTCATCACGTTCGCCACGACTTACACTTAGAATTATACCAACAGCTAATCCGGTAAACACCATTGATGTTCCACCCATACTGATTAAAGGCAATGGCTGACCGGTGATCGGACCCAACCCAACAACGACACCCATATTGATCATGGCCTGGCAGACGATATCAAAACTTAATCCGGCAGAAAGCAAACCCGCAAAAGCACGTTCACTATTATAGGCCGCTTTCATTCCACGATGCAGTAAGATGAGGTAGAGCACCAAAACAACTATTCCACCGATCATGCCGTATTCTTCAATAACAATTGCATAAATGAAATCCGAGTATGGGTGTGGAAGAATGTTACGCTGATCGCTGTTGCCCGGTCCTTTGCCGGTGATGCCTCCGGTTGCTACTGCGATATGCGCATGTTTTGCCTGGAAGGGAAGCTCCTTCTCGCCTTTAACGTGCTCAATAAAATCGGTAATCCGGCTTACAGCTGTACCGCCCCGAACACCAAATTTAAAGGCCAGAGCTCCAAAGAGAATGCCCACCATGAACAACATTGCCAGGTATTTCACCGGAACACGCCCGATGAACATGATAATCATACAGGTCAGTAATAAAAGAACCGCTGTCGACATGTTGGTGAGTGCAATTAATCCACAGATTATCCCGCACCAGAAGAGTATTGGAATA
Organism: Cyclobacteriaceae bacterium; assembly: GCA_025455225.1. GTDB lineage: Bacteria > Bacteroidota > Bacteroidia > Cytophagales > Cyclobacteriaceae > UBA2336. The sequence goes on from JALOMY010000357.1 coordinate 1,885, forward strand.
AGCGATTCTGTAATGTTTTCGATATTCTGCTGGCGTTTGGACAACATAGAAGCCAGGTTTACGATCAAAGCAAGACTGGCAAAATCAGAAGGTTGAAATGAACCGATAATCGGTACCTGGATCCATCGTGCTGCATCGTTAATCGTTGTACCATTAGTAAAAGTGTAAATCAAAAGGGGCACACTCACCCACAACGCAGCTCTCGAAATTTTTGAATAGTACCGGTAGTCAACCCGATGAGCAAACCACATAGCGGCTAACCCGATAATAATGTGCATGGTATGTGTAACCAGGTATTTCTCCGGACTAACCGAGCGTTTGAAGGCCAATGTTCCAATGGAACTATAAACCACCAATATGCTGATTAAGGAAAGAATAAATACAACGGCCCAGATGACACGGTCACCTTGTAAATTGGAATCGGCCCATGACTTTAATTTGTTCATACAGGTTGGTTTTCAACTTCCTTTTTTAATTCCAGTACAGCTTTCCTTTTTTAATTCCAGTACAGCTTTGCGAAACTGATCGCCACGATCTTCGTAGTTATTAAACAAATCGAAGCTGGCACAAGCCGGGGACAGCAAGACCACATCGCCTGGTTGGGCATGTTTCAATGCCAAACGAACAAGGTCATGAACACTTTGTGTCTCCAGTATTACCGGAATCGACTGTTTAAAAAACGCAGTAAGTTTTTCATTTTCCTTACCCAGGCAGATCAATACTTTAACTTTCTTCTGAACCTGGCCGGCAATCAGGTTGTAATCGTTTCCTTTGTCAATACCGCCCGCGATCCAAATCAACGGTTGTTCATAACTTCCTAATGCATAGACTACCGAATCAACATTAGTTGCCTTCGAATCATTAATAAATTCAATACCATTAATTGTGGCAATTCGCTCGAGACGATGCGGAGCATTTTTAAATGTCTTTAAGCCTTCACGGATGTGCTTGAGTTTTGCACCAGCCAGGTAAACAGCAGATACCGCAGCCATTGTGTTAATCAGGTTATGCGGACCTTTCAAGGTTGTATCACTTTGCAGGATTGAAAATGATTCACCGAAAGTAAAGTTCATCTGATGTCCATCGTACCGGGCAGGCGCAGCCGAATTCGGGTTTAAGGTTACTTGAATATTTTGGGCGGAAATTTTCCTTGATAAAAGTGCTTTTGAAATTACCGGATCATCGTTGTAATAGATGAAATGGTCACCGGCATCCATATTCTTAACCAGCCTGAATTTCGAATCAACATAATTCTGCATTTCATAGCCATACCGATCGAGATGATCGGGTGTAATATTCAGAAGTACACCAATAGCCGGCTTAAAATTTTTCGTTCCATCCAACTGAAAACTGCTGATCTCCAATACATACCAATCGTGGTTATCATTGGCCACCTTACGAGCAAGGCTTTCACCCACATTTCCGGCCAGTGCCACATTAAATCCGGCCGTCTTCATTAAATGGTAAGTCAAAAGGGTTGTGGTAGTTTTTCCGTTCGTGCCCGTAATGGCTATTACTTTTCCCTTGATGTACCGGAATCCAAACTCTATTTCATCAATGAGTTCAATGCCTGAAGCATTTACTTTCTTAATTATGTCAGCCTTATCCGGAATGCCCGGACTCTTGATAACCAGGCCTGCATTAAGAATCTTTTCTACAGTATGTTTTCCTTCTTCAAATTCGATTCTATGGCGAATCAGATCATCCCGATACTTGTCTTTAATGGTACCCTGATCCGAAACGAAAACATCAAAGCCCTTCGCTTTAGCCAGTAACGCTGCCCCCGTTCCGCTTTCGCCTGCACCCAATATGACTACTCGTTTACTCATCTCAATTTCAAGGTTGCCAGTGTAATGATGGCCAGGAGAATTCCCACAATCCAAAAGCGGGTTACAATCTTGGCTTCATGAATATTTTTCTTCTGATAATGATGATGAAGCGGTGACATCAGGAAAATTCTTCTCCCCTCACCATATTTCTTCTTTGTGTATTTGAAGTATGAAACCTGGAGGATTACAGAAAGATTTTCAATGAGAAAAATGCCACACAACACCGGTATCAATAATTCTTTACGTACCGCGAGCGCCAGAACAGCAATAACTCCGCCCAGTGTGAGGCTACCCGTATCGCCCATAAAAACCTGGGCCGGGAATGCATTGTACCATAAAAAGCCAAGACAGGCCCCTACAAAGGCTGTAGTAAAAATTACAAGTTCACTCAGGTTGGGTATGTACATGATATTCAAGTAGCTTGAAAAGTCAACCCTGCCTGAGAGGTAGGCAAAAATGGCCAGTGTCAAGGCTATGATTCCGGAAGTTCCGGCTGCGAGTCCATCGATACCATCGGTTATATTGGCACCATTAGACACAGCTGTAACCACTACAATCACCACCAACACATAGATGATCCAGGTATAATTATCAGAAAGGAACGGAACCAGGTTCCGGTAGTCGAATTCATTGTTCTTTAAAAAGGGTATGGTTGTTTTAGTGGATTTCAAATCCTTGTATTTCATCAATCGTTCAGGTTCTTCAGCATTTTGTTCCTGATCGTTGAACAACCATAGGGAAGTAACACTAGCCAAAGACTCAGGCTGTATTTCGCGAACAACAACGGCATCGTTAAAGTAAAGCGTTAAGCCAACGATCAGTCCTAATCCTACCTGGCCGATAATTTTAAAGCGACCGGCAAGACCTTCCTTATCTTTCTTAAATACTTTGATATAATCATCAATGAATCCTATCATTCCCATCCAGATGGTGGCAATGATTAACAGAATCACATAGACATTATCCAGTCGTGCAAACAGAAGGGTTGGAATAAGTATTGCCGCAATGATGATTAAACCACCCATGGTGGGTGTTCCTTTTTTTTCGAGCTGACCCTGCAATCCAAGGTCACGAACCGTTTCACCAACCTGTTTCTTCCTGAGGTAAGCGATCAGATTCTGGCCAAACGTAATGGTAATTAACAAGGAGAAAAATGCTGCCATACCGGCCCGGAAGGAGATGTATCGAAACACACCTGCACCCACCAGGTCGAATTGTTTATCCAGATAGTCAAACAGGTAATACAGCATCTTTAGTTGGTTACCAGTTTCATCA
>JALOMY010000358.1 GCA_025455225.1 Cyclobacteriaceae bacterium
ACAAAGAGGTCGCTTCCTTTTCGGATGAACATGTTGACCGTGGCGGTGATGGGATAACCGTTGTAATACTTAAATAAAAAAGCCCCGGTTTCGGGGCTTTTTATTATAATGTTCCTGTGAAATCAGTTAAAGGTAAATATCCAGTTACCGTTTACCTGCTCCGTTCTTGCTCCTGCATAATTGCAGCTTGAACAGGTAAAACTTAAGGTTAATTGACCATTGCTGGAAATAGTGTAGATCATAGAAACATCATCGTTACGTAAAAGAGTGCCTGTATCTCCTGTTCCTATACTTGAAAATGTCCACGTGCCGCTGCCCGGCCACGGACTCGGTGTAGGGCGGCTTCCGCTTACTGAAAAATTGTAGGGTCCATCCGGATTGTTTGAATTAAATGTGCCGGAAATGGTAAGTTTAAAATCAGTGAAATCACCTGTTCGCACTGTACCGTCAAGAGAAGCACTTACAATATTCCAGGTCTTGGATAGTTTGTCTAATTGAATTTTTTCTGCTGGATCTGAACCTTTATCGTCACCACAATTGGTAAAGAAGGCCGCTACAATCATCAATACCCCAATCGAACCTATTCCCTTTATTTTATTCATGTTCACAATTATTACAGTTCTAAAATTGCTATTTATTCAACACAAAATCAAACGATTTGAGTTTCACATACATAGATAATGATTCATTCTATATTGCCCCACCCGGTTTCAGGTAACCTGCAGATTTTTGACCTTGAATTGATGTAAATCGATTTTTATTGCACTTTCAGGGTACTCTTCCGGCTGGTTGGAGGCAATAAATACAAGTTTGTTGTGTCGTATTTGTTCCAGGTGGTGAAGATACCATTCAAAGGCTTTTCGATCCAGGTTGGCGCCCGGTTCATCAAGAAAAAGCACCGGAACATCGGTATAGAAGGCAAGCCCCAGTTTAACCCTCTGTTTCATACCGCTCGAGAAATTCATGATGTATTTGGTGCGGGCATCCCGCAGGTAGAGAATGTCGATTATCGATTCAATGGAAAACCCGGAACGAATCGGTTTGCTTTTAAAGTGAAATTCCAAAAGTTCCTGAAGTGTAAATTCTTCAATCAAATCGAGGTAAGGGGCAGCAATTGTAACGTATTTATATATATAATCTCCTTCAATCGGGTTGTTGTTCAGGGAGTAAGTGAGTTCTCCACTGCTGGGAGGCATTTGTCCCCAAAGCACCTGCAGTAAGGTGGATTTACCCGAACCATTGGGTCCGGTAATGGCGTATGTGTTGCCCGTATGAAACTCAGAATTCAGTTTATGAAAAATCCACTCCCGGTTAAATCGTTTGCTGAGATTGTTGGTTTGGATGCGAATCATGCAAACGGATATCTTTTAATAATGCTTTGAAATGCAGGAATCAGTCGTTCATTAATCGCCAAGGCCATACCCTTTGATAACTCCGCGTTCAGAACCTCTTATAAAATTTATAATATAGTCTCGCTCTTCACTTTGAGTAATGGTCTGTTCAATGATATCAAGCGCCTTGGTATTATTGATTCCCTTAAGAAAAATATACCGGTAAATTTCCTGTATCTCTGAGATTTTCTCGGAAGAAAATCCTCTTCGTCTGAGACCAATTGCATTGATTCCAGCATATGAAAGTGGCTCACGGGCAGCTTTTGTAAAAGGAGGAACGTCTTTACGAACCAGTGATCCACCGGAAATCATAACGTGAGCACCAACCTTTACGAACTGATGAAGGGCACTTGCTCCGCCAATGATAGCCCAGTCGTCTACAGTAACGTGGCCTGCTACCTGTACGGCATTTACAAGAATACAATGATTGCCTATGATACAATCGTGCGCTACGTGTACATAAGCCATGAGCAGGCAATTTTTGCCAATAACGGTTTTAAATTTATCATTGGTGCCTTTGCTGATGGTTACGTATTCGCGAATTACCGTGTTATCACCAATAAAGGTTTCTGTTTTTTCTCCGGCAAATTTCAGATCCTGGGGTACAGCCGAGATGGATGCACCGGGGTAGATCTTGACATTTTTCCCAATGCGTGCACCATCAAAAATTACTACGTTCGGACCAATCCAGCTTCCGTCTTCAATTACCACATCGCGGTGAATCGTTGCGAATGGTTCAATGGTTACATTGTTTCCAATTTTCGCCTCAGGGTGAATATTACAAAGTGGATGGAAGCTCATGAATTCTTACGTACGATACTGGCCGTCATTGTTCCTTCACAAACAAGCGTGTTACCAACAAACGCACGGCCGTACATTTTTGCGATACCACGTTTTATAGGAGCCAGAAGATCACATTGAATCACTAATGTATCTCCCGGGAACACCATTTTTCTGAACCTGAAATTTTCGATTCCGAGAAAATAAGTCCAGTAATTTTCAGGATCGGGTACAGTGTGCATCACCAGGATTCCTCCGATCTGTGCCATGGCCTCAACCTGAAGAACACCCGGGAAAACCGGGTTGCCCGGGAAATGTCCCTGGAAAAATCCTTCGTTGGCAGTAACGTTCTTTACACCGGCAACACTTTCATTATCCAGGTAGATGATTTTGTCAATCAGCAGGAAGGGGTACCGGTGTGGCAGTGTTTGCATTATTTTATTGATATCCATCACCGGAGGGAGATTCGGATTGTATTTCGGTCTTCCCTGTTTATCGGC
>JALOMY010000115.1 GCA_025455225.1 Cyclobacteriaceae bacterium
TACCGCCTTCATAACGGATTACGGGTATTGCTCTTCCCGGATCAAACCAAGCAAACCATCACGGTAAATATTACTTACTTGGTTGGTTCCAAGCATGAAAATTATGGCGAGACCGGCATGGCTCACCTACTCGAACACCTTGTATTTAAAGGCACACCTAAACATCCGAATATACCACAGGAATTAACGGAACATGGTGCTAGTCCGAATGGTACAACGTGGACAGACCGCACCAATTACTTTGAAACTTTTAATGCTACCGAAGAAAATTTAAAGTGGGCCCTGGATCTGGAAGCAGACCGGATGGTGAACTCCTTTATTGCCAAGAAAGACCTGGACAGTGAAATGACCGTGGTTCGCAATGAATTCGAAGCCGGTGAAAACGATCCGTTTGGCGTATTAATGGAGCGCGTTAATTCAACCGCTTATCTGTGGCATAACTACGGAAAATCCACCATTGGTTCACGCGCTGATCTTGAAAATGTACCCATAGAACGTCTTCAGGCATTTTATAAAATGTACTATCAACCCGATAATGCCGTACTGGCCGTTGCTGGAAAAATTGACGAGGCCAAAACACTCGCTTTGATCAACGAATACTTTGGCGTAATTCCCAAACCAACCCGTGAGTTGCCGAAATTCTATACGCTAGATCCGGTTCAGGATGGCGAACGAAGCGTGACCTTAAAACGCGTTGGTGATGTGCAGGTTGCCATGGCAGCCTATCACGTTCCCGCAGGTTCTCACCCGGACTACGCAGCGGTTTCTGTATTAACACGCATTCTGGGAAGTGCGCCTTCTGGCCGATTGTACAAAGCGTTGGTAGACTCTAAGAAAGCAAGCAATACAGGTGTATTCAGTTTTTCATTCAAGGAACCAACCCTTCTCTTAACTTATGCAGAAGTGTTGAAAGAAAAATCATTGGAAGATGCACGCAAAACCATGATTGCAACCCTGGATGACTTCACGAAGACACCGCCTACCAAGGAAGATGTCGACCGGGCAAAAAATGAAATATTGAAACAAATCGAACTATCGTTCAATTCCTCGCAATCTATCTGCCTTCAGTTGAGTACGTACATTGGTATGGGTGACTGGCGTCTGTTATTTCTTTATCGCGATCGTGTTAAGGCCGTTACTCCGGAAGATGTACAACGTGTTGCCGGTCAATATCTCAAGCCCGATAACCGCACTGTAGGTGTGTTTATTCCAACCGAAAAACCCGATCGGGCTGAAATTCCTCCTGTACCGGATGTGGAAGCAATGGTGAAAGATTATAAAGGACAGCAAGCTATTGCCGCAGGTGAAGAGTTCGATCCTTCACCGACAAACATTGAATCCCGCACTACGCGTACTTCTTTACCTAACGGGATGAAAGTTGCCCTGCTGCCTAAGAAAACCCGTGGTGAATCGGTAGAAGCGCGAATTACCCTCCGTTTTGGCGATGAGAAATCCCTGGCTGGGAAAGCCACCGCTGCGCAGTATGCTGCCTCTATGTTAAATAAGGGTACTGCAACCAAGAGCCGCCAGCAAATCAAGGATGAATTCGATCGTTTAAAAGCCAATGTCTTTATTGGTGGTGGTGCAACTCAGGTATTTGTAAACATAACCACTACCCGGCCGAATCTGTCGGAGGTGATTAAACTGGTTGGAGAAGTATTAACCAGCCCTTCTTTCCCTGCTGATGAATTCGAAAAACTGAAGAGTGAAGAACTGGCCGGTATTGAATCGCAGCGCAGCGAACCCCAGGCAATTGCATTCAACCGCATTCAGCGGCATGTATCACCTTATCCGAAAACAGATCCGCGCTACACGGAAACCTTTGATGAAGAAGTTGCTGCAATCAAAGCGGTAACACTTGATCAGGCCAAGAAGTTTTATACCGACTTCTATGGTGCATCAAATGCTACGTTTTCCATTGTAGGTGATTTTGATGCAACCGAAGTACAGAACCAGGTTACTCAATTATTTGGAAACTGGAAAAGCAAGTCTCCTTACACGCGCCTTGAAGCCAAATTGTTCAACGTACCCACCATCAACGAATCCATTGAAACACCCGATAAAGCCAATGCTTTCTTTGTGGTGAATTATCAGTTTGAAATGAACGATAATAATCCTGACTACCCGGCACTGGTTATGGGCAACTTTATGCTGGGTGGAGGGTTCCTTAACTCCCGACTTGCTACACGTATTCGTCAGAAAGACGGACTAAGCTACGGTGTAGGTTCCCAGTTCAGCGCTGGTTCTTTGGATAATATTGGTTCCTTCTTCGCCTATGCCATTTATGCTCCTGAAAATGTGAATAAACTGGAAACCGCTTATAAAGAAGAAATTCAGAAAGCAGTAACTGAAGGATTCACTGCGGAAGAAGTTGCCGCAGCAAAATCGGGCTGGTCGCAGCAACGTACGGTAGGCCGTGCGCAGGATGGCGTGGTTGCCAATACGCTGAATAATTATTTATTCATCAACCGCAACTATACCTGGGATGAGGCCTTTGAGAAAAAAGTAATGGAGCTGACACCGGAGCAAATCAATGCTGCCATGAAGAAATACATCACGCTTGATAAAATGAATATTATTAAAGCAGGTGATTTTGCCAAGGCTAAAGCAACCGGAACAGGCAATTAATCTTGATCATTTAACTATTTCTGAAAGAGGCCGTAAGGCCTCTTTCAGTTTAAATGGTAGGTATTGCGGCTGATTTCCTCGCGCTGAATTATATGCATCTGAAATTTCAATTTGGAAAGAATCAGCGATTCACGTTTAAGGGCATCGGCCATCAGAAATTCATACCGTTCATTTAAATCCAGGCTAAGTTCCTGGGCCATGCTGTAAATACTGAAAAATGCCTGCTGACGGGTAATCTTGCGTTTGGCCATGTATTCCTGAAAGAGAGAATTAACACGTCCTCCGGCAATTTCATTTGAATCTATTTTCCAGAAGCGTACATCTCCCCCGGGATACATTTTCGATTTAAACGTTCTGAAAAGTTTATCGAGGAAAAAGAGATCTACGCACTTGACTATAATATCCGATTCGCCACCCGGGTACCGTTTGATCACACTCTCCAGTTTCATTAAGGATCCAATGCGGGCTTCATTATTGGTCTGATTAAAAAATATTCCAAAACTCACATCCGAGTTTTCCGCATCCTGTAAGAGCTGTTGGTAGCGCGGCTCAAAAATATGCAGCGGCACCAATTCTCCCGGCAGAGGGAGAATGGAGAGCGGAAACATCGGTATGGTACTCACGTTTTCCATCACAGGGATAACAACAAAATCCGCATTATGTTAATAAGTAATCAGGGAGTGCGGTTTTACCCCGAACTCTTCAATTAACTTGTGTTCGCCTGGCAAGAACGAAAGATTAATCAGAAATGAAAAACCGGCAACAATGCCCCCGGCCTGCTTTACCAGGCGTGCTGCAGCAGCGGCTGTACCCCCGGTAGCCAGCAGGTCGTCATGAATTAATATCCGTGCCCCGGGTTTCAATGCATCCACATGCATTTCAACTTCGGCCGTGCCGTATTCCAGGGCATAAGCCTCAGAATAAGTTTGATACGGAAGCTTACCGTTTTTTCGTACCGGCAAAAAACCACAGCCTAATTCATGGGCCAGTATGGATCCAAAAATAAACCCACGTGCTTCAATAGCTGCGATTCCATCAATATTCAGAGCGCGGAACTGGCTGGTTATTGCTTTGGCTATCGACCGGATTAATTCAGGTTGAGTCAGTACAGGTGTTATGTCTTTAAACAGAATTCCGGGCTTTGGATAATCGGCAACGTCACGAATGTTGCTTTTTACTTTTTCTTCGAGCGACATGAAGCAATTTTATATCTTGCCAAAAATACATCGAAACGTACATTCTCAAAACTTTAATATCGTGTCATTTTCTATGAAGATTATTACCCGTATGCTCGACACCGAAGTATACGAGGCTACCAATCCTGCCGGTAACACCGTTCGGATCGACATGCGTAAAACAGAAAAGAAAGAAGGACAGTCTCCCACTGAATTATTACTTTCAGCAGTAGCCGGCTGTGGAGCCGTTGACATCGTGGTGATTCTTCAGAAACGAAGAAAGACTATTCATGATTTTGTCATTGAAACCTCAGGTAACCGAAGGGATGAAGCACCGAGGCGATTTACCGACATACATTGCAAATACATCATTACTTCACCGGATGTTACCGAAGAAGAGCTGGACAAAGTAGCCGCACTATCTCTTGAAAAATATTGTTCGGTGGCAGCTACCTTGAACTGCACGATTACGCATTCTGTGGAGATTAAGCGCCCGGTTAAGGCCTGAATAGTCAATCTTCAGGATGCTGTATTATTCTTCCTTGGAGAATCACTGTCTCAATTAAATTACTTCCAAACGAATAAGGAAGAAAAGCAATGGATGATATGGGCCTGGTGATAAATACATTGGCAATTTTGCCTTTGGTAATGCTTCCGCAAACATGTTCGAGTTCAAGCGCTGCGGCCGTATTGATCGTGACTGCATTAAAAGCCTCTTCTGGGGTCATTTTCATTTTGATACACGCTAACGCCACCATCAGGTTCATATTTCCCGTTGGTGAACTTCCCGGGTTATAGTCGGATGCAACAGCCAAAGGTAAACCGGCTTCAATTATTTTCCTGGCTGGTGGAAAAGGTAATCCCAAAAAGAACGCTGCACCGGGCAAGGCTGTGGGAATAACCCGGCTACCCCGAAGCACATTGATTTCTTCTTCACCGATATTTTCCAGATGGTCCACGCTGCAGGCACCGGTCTTAACTCCTACCTGTACTCCTCCCGAACGATGCAGCTGGTTGGCATGAAGGCGTGGCTTCAATCCATACGCTTTACCGCGTTCAACAATTTCTTCAGTTTCATCAGGCGTGAAAAAGCCCTGTTCACAAAAAACATCGATATAATCAGCCAGCTTCTCTTCTGCAACTGCCGGTATCATTTCGTTCTTAATCTCATCGATGTAGTGTGCTTTGGATTTCTCTTTCGGTACAGCATGAGCCCCCAGGAAGGTTGTCTTTACAAGCAAGGGTGTTGCCTCACCAATTCTTCGTCCAACCCGGAGCATCTTAAGTTCATCCCGGGTTGTTAATCCGTAACCGCTTTTTATCTCAACTGCACCGGTTCCCAGTTTCATTATTTCATAGGCACGAATAAGCGCCCGGTCGAACAGTTCCTCTTCCGGCATCTGCTGAAGTTTACGGGCGGAATTCAGAATACCACCACCGGATGCGGCAATTTCTTCATAAGTAGCTCCCTTTATCTTCATCACAAATTCTTCTTCGCGGCTGGTCGCGAAAATGAGATGCGTATGTGAATCAACATAGGAAGGAAAGACATATCGGCCGGTTGCATCCAAATTGCTTTTTGCCTGAATGGCCGAAGGCAATGCATGCATCGGTCCGTAATCTGCAATTGTTCCTTCGTGAATGATAAGATAAGACTGCTCGAGGATAGGAAGATTGCTCATATCCGCTCCCTTCACAGGGCCTGATACTTGCTCGCGTACCTGAACCAACCCCTTTATATTCCGGATGAGGATGTCGAATGTCACCAACCTGGTTATTTACCGAAGGCTTCCACCTTGTAATTCAGGTTTGTACCAAAAACAGGAATGCCGATTTTAATAACAGCATACACAGATTGTCCCTGAATGCTGGGGCGTAGACCGATTTCGCCTCCATATGACCAACTGAATGAGCGATTGAATTTACCCTCAATGCCTGCCCGGACTCCGAACGAATTGGTTTTTATTGGGCTTACCGAATAGGTTCTGCGTTGCTCAATGATGGATACTCCATTGGCATCTTTGGGTGTATAAACAATATCATCCACCTGCACAGAAGGTGCATACATCAGATCGAGGAAAACAGTAAGGATTAAATCATCTACGCCCGGTTCATATTTATCAAAGCTAACGGCTACGTTCCGGATCCAGGTCATGGAACCTCCCAGGTATAGACCTCCCGAATTGATGTTGGAAAATAAATTCTGATCAGCCGGAATACTGTTCCCTTCTGAATTCTTCAATACATCGCTCGATAAATCCTGGGCTTCTAATGCCCGGTTTATATCCACTGAACTATCCCAGAAAATTCCACCCAACCGGATACCGTAGATGTTACGCACTTTACAGGGTATGTCGGAGTACAGGGGTACACCGGCTGCCCATTCATTCTTTGTAAATGAACTTTTATACAGCAGCATTTTGGTCTTGCCGTTCTTTTCAAAATCGCGGATATGATAGGTTGCCCCAAATTCATAGTAATTGAAAATCTCCATGTCATTATCAACGTCACTAACCCGATTGGCCAATTCGCGGTTCATATCATAAAAACCCCGGGTATAGGTTTTACGAAACTGGGCCTTGAAATCCAGTATGTCGGCCAGGTAATAATGAGCTTCCATACCAAAACCGGCATTTACATTGGTTGCAAACAATTCACCATAAAGTGGTTGAAAGGCAAGGAAAAGTTTATTGATGGCATAGGGCTCATCATAGATTTCCTCATAGGTAACAGCCGACATATCCCGGCCCTCTTGCTGTGCTTCGGCAATAAAGAATGAGATTGTCAGAATCAGGAGAAAGGTAAGGTGTTTGCCTGTCATCATAAAAAAATGGTAGGTCAGGTAAAAGTAGCAAAATATGGGGAATAATTTAATCCTGTCATACCCATGAAATGGTACCTGTTACTTATGACGGGGTTCGTAGATCAACCTCAGAAAAGTACTGAGCCGTTCCCGCTCTTTAGAAACCGGAATACCCTGAACGATACCAACCATTAAAGATTCCTGTATTACCAATCGCATCTGCGGGCGAATTACCATCTCGAAATTATCCTTTTGAAAAAGACTATTAAACTCAATACCGATAAAATTACGTGACTCGGGAATCATATAGTGAAAGTTTATATTTAGTTCAAACTGTTTTTTCCATTCATTGCTCGCAATATCCAGATGGAATTGCGGTCCGGTATAAAGTAATGTATGAAAATCTCTTCCCAATTGCTTGGCAGTAATAAAGAACGGATTGAATTGATTGCCCTGAAATGGTTTTGACCATGAGATAATATTGAGGTCAGCAAACTCCAATTCATTTATGTAACCCAAAGCAAATGACGATCGAAATCGTTGGGAAACATGAAAGGTCCATTGTGCTGCAGTTTTAATAGATTCTAACCTATTGGAGGGACGTTCCTGAGCTAATCCATTTGGTGGAAGGGTATAATACGTAATGGGCAATTCAATTTCCAGCCCTAACCGATCAGCTGGCGCCCACTCATATTCAACCAAGGCATGGTATTTATCAAATCTAAGCTTATCAACCATACCAAAACCAATATTCCACTCTCGCTCCCCTTTATGAGCCCCGAGATCCCGTATCAGGTCAATGTATAAAGGCTCTGCATGACGCAGTTTAAAGGGATTCTTCTTCTCCTGATCGTTGAATAAAGAATCCAGATGTTGTGCCTGAATTGAATTTATCTCAATGAAAATAAAACAAAATAATACCATGAAAGTCCTCATCTCTCTAACTAATTAAATACCAGAAATGGTCTTGTATGCATGTACAAGACTTTGAATTACTAAGAAGGAATCAGAGGGATGACTCGGGCGGAGGACACGTAATGGCAGAATGACTGTCCGGTAAAATACCCGAATAAGAATCCGGTAAATAGATTTCAGTTATTAATAAGTTCTGACGACTCATCAGAACTGATGTTGGATTATTGATGCTTAGTAGTTTGGAAAGATTAAAGAATTCAGACTCTGCCTCACGCTCATCGCCTGGAGATTGATCCTCAATTTCGAGGGTTACCTCAATGATAAACTCAGATATGGAATTAATTTCATCTTCATTCTGAACTGAAGTGTATTTTGTTTCAGTTACAGAATGAAACAACACCACGTTGAGTGTAATTATCAAAAAGAAATTGGAAATCAGCCTTTGCATGCCGCTGCAAAAATAATAGTAAATTCTAAATACGAGTATTATCGGCTGGTGAATCCAGGATCAACTTTAACCAACTCACCGTTTTTAAACCGGATAAAGCTTACAAGTTGATTATCTCGTTCATACCTGAAGTCATATCCGAAAAACAGAAATCCCGGAATAATTCCTCGTGAAAATCCATTCTGAAAATAAACACCGTGCTTTTTTAACATTGTGCCGGCAAACAACATA
>JALOMY010000116.1 GCA_025455225.1 Cyclobacteriaceae bacterium
TTTTCTGCGCCTGAGTTTTCATAATGCTTTGTTTAATGGATGAGTAAAATTGAACGGTAAACCGGATGTTTCCCATCGCAGGATCATGGTAAACGAAGTACCATAAAATGGCACCATCCCATATTTATGGTAGATGCAGATAACTAAATCGGATAAGTTTTGCCAATGCCCTTTTTCAATCCATGTAATGCGGACTGTCTGATGGAGAAAGTTCTTCTTTGCAATTGCTGGTGGATCGAGTTATGCCTGGACGATTCATTTCCAATCGTAATAAGGGTATTGCAGAACTTCAATTTTCCGCGCATATTACTACACCTAAAACCAAATCAACATGGAGAAAAATTACAACTCGTCCCGCTTATTCATTGCCAGTTGCCTGGCTCTATTAGTTACATCCTTAACGTTTGCCATTCGTGCCAAAATTGAAGGGGTCTTCAGCAGTGAGTATGGCCTGACGGGCGAGGAGATTGGTTGGGCCTTCGGACCGGCCTTCTGGGGATTTACTATTGCCATGTTTGTAGGCGGTTTGGTGATTGATGCCCTGAAAACAAAAACCATAGTCTGGATGGCATTCGTTTCTCACTTGATTGGTTTGATTCTTCTTCTAACCGCAAAAGACAAAACCATGCTCTTTATCTCCAATGTGTTTATTGGTTTTGGTAACGGCAGTGTGGAAGCCGCTTGCAATCCATTAGTGGCCACGATCTTTCCCAACAATAAAACCAAAATGCTGAATCGCTTCCATGTGTGGTTCCCGGGTGGTATTGTTACCGGTGGTGTTCTGGCCTGGTTGCTGATGACGCAGATGGGCATGAGCTGGCAGGTGCTCACCTCGTTATTGTTTATTCCGTTAGCCTTATACGGCTATTTGTTCTTTGGCCAGGTAATTCCTGAAACTGAGCGCGTAGCAACAGGTGTATCATTTAAGGATATGCTTCGCAATGTGGGTGCACCCATCACCATCATGGCCCTCGTCAGCTTTATGATTTTAGTGGCCTCGGTTCCATCCATTCAGATTGATTTTAATTCTTCCATAACCTACATCGTGCTGGCGGTAATCGTAGCTGTAGTAATTCTCGAAGCCCGTGTAGTGAATAAAATCGGATTGCTTTTTCCGTTGATGCTGTTCGGCATGTTTCTTACTGCATCAACTGAACTGGGAACCAATCAATGGATCAATGCTTTGCTGGAAGGTGCCGGTATCGACCCGATGATCATTCTCGTAGTAGTTACCGGTATCATGGCCGTAGGAAGATATTTTGCCGGCCCGTTGGTACACCGCTTAAACCCAGCCGGTGTGTTGCTGGGTTCTTCCATCTTTTCAGTAATCGGATTGTACATGCTCAGTATTTCAGAAGGTGCAGGCATGACGATGGCATCTGCTATATTGTTTGCTATTGGTATTTGTTACTTCTGGCCCACCATGCTGGGTTTTGTTGCCGAGTATATTCCAAAGAGTGGTGCGTTGGGTTTATCAATAATGGGAGGTGCAGGCATGGTGGCTACTTCCATGGTGCTTCCAATTATGGGGCGTTCCATTGATACAGCAGGTCCTCAGCTTACCTTACGTTACATGACGATTCTGCCTATAATCCTGGTGGTGATATTCACCGGCCTTGTGATTTACATGCGCAACAGAAAGCAACACTGATTGGAAGCAGGTAATACCGTTGATTAGTTTGCCTGAATACAGAGCTGATTAATTAAGAGAAAATTACGGTCAGGCTAACAAGGCTTCCTTCTGTTCGGCAACCCGTTCGCTGGTGATGTACTCATCGTATGTCATAAGTTTGTCAATGCATCCATTTGATGTCAGTTCAATGATGCGGTTGGCTACGGTTTGTGTAAACTCATGATCGTGTGATGTAAACAAAACGCTACCCGGAAAATCTTTCAAAGCATTATTAAAGGCCGTGATGGATTCCAGGTCGAGGTGGTTGGTAGGCTCATCGAGAATCAGAAGGTTAGCTCCGGTAAGCATCATGCGGGCCACCATGCACCGCACTTTTTCTCCTCCGGAGAGTACACTGCACTTTTTGAAAACCTCTTCACCGGAGAACAGCATCTTTCCAAGGAACCCTCGGATGTAAATTTCATCCCGGTTTTCTTCTTCGGCATACTGGCGCAGCCAGTCGATCAGATTGTCATCCGACTGAAAATAGTTTTCATTGTTTGACGGTAGATAAGCTGTCGTGATGGTTTGCCCGAATTTTACGGTGCCTTCATCCGGCATAAGTTCTCCGGTTAATATCTGGAACAGGGAAGTGATTGCCAGGCTGTCCTTGCTGAGAAAAGCTATTTTATCACCCTTGTTCATGTAGAAGTCAAGGTCTTTGAATAAGGTTTCTCCATTCAGGGAATATCGGAGTCCAACGACATGCAATACCTGGTCACCAGCTGTACGTTTTTGCTGAAACATGATGGCCGGGTATCTGCGTGTAGAAGCCTGGATTTCATCCACATTGATTTTCTCCAGTAACTTCCGTCTGCTCGTAGCCTGGCGTGACTTGGAAGCATTCGCGCTGAAACGTGCTATAAACTCCTGTAACTCCTTTCGCTTGTCTTCGGCTTTCTTGTTTGCGGCAGAACGTTGCGCTAAAGCCAGCTGACTGGATTGATACCAGAACGAATAATTACCGGTATACATGCGGATTGCCTGGTAGTCGATATCAACAATATGTGTACACACGGTATCAAGAAAGTGCCGGTCGTGTGAAACAACAATCACTGTATTTTCAAATTCCAGCAGAAAATCTTCCAGCCAGGTAATGGTGGCAATGTCGAGGTCGTTGGTAGGTTCATCGAGAATCAGGATATCCGGATTACCATAAAGCGCCTGGGCGAGGAGCACCCGTACCTTATCTGTACCGTCCAGTTCTTTCAGCAATTTCTCGTGGTCTTCTTCCTTAATGCCCAGACCGCTCAGCAGGGCAGCCGCATCCGATTGTGCATTCCAGCCGTTCAGTTCGGCAAATTCAGCTTCGAGATCGGAAGCTCGGAATCCATCTTCTTCCGAAAAATCAGGTTTGGCATAGATGGCATCTTTTTCCTGCATAATATTCCACAGGCGGGGAAAACCCATGATTACGGTGTCCAGCACGCGAACCTCATCAAATTCATAGTGGTTCTGGCGCAGAACGGCCATGCGCTTGCCCGGCTCCATACTGACATTACCGCGGGTTGGATCAATTTCGTTGGAAAGTATCTTCAGGAAAGTGGATTTTCCGGCACCGTTCGCGCCAATTACCCCGTAGCAATTACCTTGCGTGAAGCGAAGGCTTACTTCATCAAAGAGTACCCGTTTACCGAATTGGAGCGAAAGTTTGTTAACTGCGAGCATTATTTTTCAAAATAAGCCGCAAAGGTAACCAAACGGGACGTAGAACGGATATGAAATCAAAAATTCACGGAAGTATCAAGTATGGCTTGCATAAACAGCCAATCAAGAATGTTTGCGCTATATATCAGAGGGAAAAAGGAATTCCTGTCTTTTTGGATATGTCTATGAGATCATCAATAACCGGTTGGATGAGGGGGATACCTTCTTTTCTTCGGATTGCTTCTTCTTCATGTTCCGGGTCGCCCGGTATCAGCACGGCTTTTTGACCTTTAACCGGTTTTGTATTCCGGAAGACTTCTATCCACTCATCGATGCGTTGTTTGAATTCATCCACATCCATGAACCCTTCAATCTGCATGGCACCAAAGAAATGTCCGATGCCTTTACCTACACTACGCGATGGAATTTCCTGGCGCAAGGCAAATGGTGGGGTGAATGGTCCCCAGTTGGCGCCACTCAGGACGCTGGTAAGAATATCAACCATCGCTGAAAGACAATAGCCTTTATGTCCGCCCAATTCACGTTCAGAACCAAGGGGCAATAAGGCACCACCATTGATCATGTCTTCGGGTTGTTCGGTCATGTCACCATCGCTATTAATAATCCAGCCACGCGGTATGGTCTTTCCTTTTCGTTTGGCGATCTCAATTTTTCCGTAAGCTGCTGCACTGGTGGCGAGGTCGACTACAATGGGTTTGTTCTTCTTTCCCGGAAAAGCAATGGAGATGGGGTTGGTGCCCAGCATGCGTTCGGCACCCCAAAGCGGAGCAACGAGTTTGGTGGAGTTGGTCATCGACCAGCCGAGCATTTCACGCTTAAGTGCTTCGAGTGAGTAATAGGAAGCAATACCGTAATGGTTCGTATTGCACACACTAACCCACCCAGAACCAAACTGTTCGGCTTTGTCCATGGCGATTTCATTCGTTTTTGGTCCAACTACCAAACCCAATCCATTATCACCGTCAACGGTACAAACACTTTTACGTTCACGGATAATTTTTACATTCGGCTTCGGATTGATTCTGCCTAACGAAAGCATATCAAAGTAGGTATGGAGCCGTGCCACACCGTGTGAGTCGATACCCCGAAGGTCGGAGAGGATTAATACTTCCGAGGCTTTTTCAGCATCTGGTTCAGGTACACCGAAATGTAAAAACACCTGAACAGCAAAGTTTCTCAGATGTTCAGCTGGAAACATATCATTTGTTCTTGCAGTCATAATTGATACGAATATGCGCCTTTGCGTCTTTGCGGTTTGATGGAATCGATTCATCTTTTAAACCGCTAAGACGCAGAGGTTTTTTATAATTGAAAAATTCTCTCTATCAACACCCACTTTTCACCTGGTTTGGCGTGGGGGAGTGCTTGCTGGTATTTCCACATCAATTCTTCCCATTGCTGTACTTTGGGATTGGAGGCATCCAGACTTGATTTTTTCTCAAATGAAAATTCATCCGTTGTTTCCATGATCATGAACATCCTATTGCCGGTTCGGTAGATTTCCATGGATAAAATACCTGCGTCCTTGATGCTCCTAATAATTTCAGGCCAAACACGTTTATGGTAGGCTTCATATTCAGCAATCAAAACCGGGTCGTCTTTCAAATCAAGTGCGAGACAGAATCGTTTCATATGACTATTTTATCACTAATCCCTCCGCGGACTTTGTATTAATGAAATCTTGCCGAGCTATCAGGAAACAGATTTGGGTACATAGCCCTTCCATCCGTAATAGATCACAAACAAGAAACATAGGAATGGAACAATAAAAGCTTCCTGAATACCAATATCATCGGCAATCAGTCCCATAATCGGTGGCATAATAGCTCCACCTACAATCGCCATAATGATGAAAGAAGATCCCAGTTTGGTATGCTCGCCCAGGTCTTTTACGCCCAATGCAAATATGGTTGGGAACATAATGGACATAAAGAAGTTAATCGACAAAACAGAGTAAACCGCCACTTCACCTCCGGCTAAGATACCGGCCAGGCAAAGCAACGATGCCAGAGCCCCATAAACCATCAACAGTTTATGGTCTTTGATAAAGGTCATCATCCAGGTTCCCAGAAAACGGCCGGCTACAAAAAGAAAGGTGCCGATGATCATGTAGTTCTTTGACGCGATCTCCTTGCTGACACCCGGAATCAACTCAGTAACATAGTTGATGGTAATGCCCCAGATGCTGGCCTGTGCTCCAACATAAAAGAACTGGGCTAATACGGCTTTCACCAGATGCTTGTGCCGGAAGATAGCTTTATCAAATTTCAGCTGGGTGGTCTTGGCCGGTTCCGGCATATGCACTAGATAAAATAAAAATGCAACCAGTAATACGGCTCCGGCTATTATGGCGTAGGGAAGTATAACGGCTTCAGCTGCCTGTTGCTTCTCGGCTTCAGTTGCCATGAGGCCTTCGTTGCCGGCAAAGATGAACTGCCCCGCCATCCACGGTCCTACAATCAGCGCTACACCGTTAAAGGATTGGGAAAAGTTCAATCGCTGCACTGAGGTTTCCGGTTTACCTAATATGGTTACATAGGGGTTGGCTGCGGTCTCAAGAAAGGCAAGTCCACTGGCAATGATATACAATGCGATCAGGAAAAATCCGAAGGTGAGCAGTTTTGCAGCTGGAATAAAAAGCAAGGCGCCAGCAGCATATAGAATCAAGCCAAACAAAATTCCTTTTTTGTAGGAATATTTTTCCATGAATAATCCTGCAGGTATGGCTATGGTGAAGTAACCAAAGTAGAAAGCGGTTTCCACGAGCAAGGCCTGCGCCCGTTTGATTTCAAACACCGGTTGAAAATGCGCAATCAATGCTGAGTTTAGTATGTTGGCCAGTCCCCATAAAAAGAAGAGACTCGTTACCAGCAAAAAAGGAATGAGATAACTTTTTGCACCGTTGGTGTTGATCGAATGGGGTTCGGCTGAAGGTATAGGCATAAATCTAAATTGATCGGTCTAAGTGGGTATATCCTCCATCCACAAAAATCCATTGGCCGGTGGTGTGGCTGGAGCGGTCGGAGAGTAGAAACACAACCGTGTTCGCAATTTCTTCTGGTGTGGTAAGACGATGGCCCAGCGGGATGTTTCGGGTTATTTCTTTTCGCTTGCTTTCCGGATCCGGAAAACTGCTGAGCCAGGTTTCATATAAAGGAGTTGCCACTTCAGCCGGGATGACGGCATTAACACGAATGGAATAGGGCAGAAGCTCTACGGCCCATTCACGCGTGAGGGCGAGTATGGCTCCCTTAGCCGCGACATAACCGGAAGTTTTACCCTGGCCGGTTACGGAAGTTTTTGATCCGATGTTAACAATGCTGCCTTTACTTTTTTTCAACCAGGGCAAAGCATAGTGAACCATGAAGTAATAATGTCCTGAATTGTTGGTAAGGGACTTAATGAACTGTTCCGGAGAACCTTTCTCCAATCCGATGCTGTCGTTAAAGCCGGCATTGTTTACAACGCCATCAATTCTTTCAAAATCGGAGGTCACCTTTTCAATAACACGTCTGCAAGCTTCAGGTGAAATGAGATCAGCCACATACGAATAAATATTAGGTTGATCACTATTAAGGTCTACTTCATTTTTATCGATAATAATCGGAATGGCACCTTCATTTCCAAGAGCTCTTACAATAGCATTTCCAATGCCGCTTGCACCTCCAGTAACCAATATAACTTTTCCATCTAGATTAAGATCCATGACTAAAGATTATAAAATCGGATGGCATTACCACCCATGATCTGTTGTTTTTCTGAATCTGATAATTGGCTGATGTAGTTTTCAACCAGGGCTGCTTGCTGATCGTAACTGGCCGCCACTAAACATACGGGCCAGTCAGAACCGTACATTACGCGGTTTGCACCAAAGCATTCAAGGATTGTTTCCATATAAGGATGAAAATCCTCAGGCTTCCAGTATTTCCAGTCGGCTTCTGTTACCATGCCCGATAGTTTACACATCACATTCGGGAATTGCGCCAATTCCTTCATGTATAATTTCCAGGGCTGCAGAAGTTTTTCTTTAATCAATGGTTTGGCGAGATGGTCAACTACAAAAGGTTGTTCCGGATGTTCTTTAACAAACTGAACAGCATCCATGCATTGATTAGGGTAGATCAGGATATCGTATGTGAATTGATACTCCTTCAGCAACCGGATACCTTGTAAGAAATCTTTCTGTAATAGAAATCCAGGAGGTTCGGCCTGGACGATGTGGCGGAAGCCTTTCAGTTTTTTGAATCGGGACAAGTCTTCCAGTTTCTGTTCGAGAACTGGTGATCGCAAGTCCACCCAACCGACAACGCCTTTAATGAATTCATGCTGTGCAGCCAGTTCCAGGAGAAAATTCGTTTCTTCATCCGACTGATCGGCTTGCACGGTAACGCAACCATCAATATTGGTTTTTTTTATGAGAGGAGCCAAGTCTTCCGGAAAGAAGTCGCGTTGAATGACTTTCATTTCATCGGTAATCCATGTGTCACGCACCGGATCGTATTTCCAAAAATGCTGGTGGCTATCAATACGGGATACTGGATCCTGGATACTGGATGCTGGATGCTGGATATTGTATTTCGGATGAAATGGGTTGGTGGACATGCTAAACAGCTACTTGTCGTTGTTGGCCGAGATTTTCTATGCCAAGTTCTACCACATCACCACGTTTCAGGTAAACCGGTGGAACAAATCCCAACCCGACACCCGATGGCGTACCGGTGGAGATCACATCACCGGGTAAAAGCGTCATGAACTGGCTGATGTAGCTTACCAGGTAGGGCACTTCAAAAATCATGCAACTCTTTCCTTTTACCCATTGCCCGTTGCGCTCCAGTTGAAATTCACGCTCGCTGTAATCGTTGTGCAGGCAATAACCGGCAACGTAGTTCAGTGCTTCATGCTCATTTACATAGCA
>JALOMY010000359.1 GCA_025455225.1 Cyclobacteriaceae bacterium
AATAAAAACAACGGTAACGGAGAAGGCGAGTCCAAGAAAAAATCCATTCTGAGTTTTTTCTTCTGGTAAGATGAAAAAGAAAGTTGTACTGGCATTCAGTGGAGGCCTTGATACCACGTATTGTGTGAAATACCTGCGTGACGAGAAGGGGTACGAGGTCCATACCATCACAGTGAATACTGGAGGGTTTGATCATGATGAATTGTCAAGGATTGAAAAACATGCTCTTTCTTTAGGGGCAGCATCGCACAAAGCGGTGGACGAAACCCGTTCATATTACGATAAGGTGATTCGTTTTCTGATCTACGGAAATGTATTGAAGAACAATGCCTATCCGTTAAGTGTCAGTGCCGAGCGGATGTCGCAAGCATTGGCTGTGGCAGAATATGCGCGATCGATGAAGGCGGATGCGGTTGCGCATGGAAGTACCGGGGCCGGTAATGACCAGGTGAGGTTCGATATGGTCTTTAATATTCTTCTTCCGGGTGTTGAAATCATTACACCTATACGGGATATGAAGTTATCTCGTGAAGAAGAAATCAATTTCCTGAAATCGAAAGGTGTTTCAATGAATTTTGAAAAAGCCCAGTACTCGATTAATAAGGGTATTTGGGGAACCTCCGTTGGCGGAAAAGAAACGCTAAACTCGATGGGCATGTTGCCCGAAGAGGCATGGCCAACCCAAATAACCAAAACTGGCCATGAAAGGATACAAGTAACCTTTAACCGAGGTGAATTAAATCAGGTTAACGACCAGGTATTTGATCATCCGGTTAAGGCTATTCAATATTTACAGGAACTGGCTGGTCCATACGGTATCGGGCGGGATGTGCATGTGGGAGATACCATTATTGGTATTAAAGGCCGTGTCGGATTTGAAGCCGCTGCACCTGTCCTTATTATCAAGGCGCATCATGCCCTTGAGAAACATGTACTCACCAAGTGGCAGCTGAGCTGGAAAGATCAGTTGGCCCAGTTTTATGGAAATTGGTTGCATGAAGGTCAGTACCTGGATCCGGTTATGCGCGACCTGGAAGCATTTCTTTCCAGCACCCAGCAAAATGTTACGGGAAGTGTTTGGATTGACTTATTTCCTTATCGCTATCAGGTGGTTGGTATTGAATCTCCATTTGATTTGATGTCTTCGCGATTCGGGAAGTACGGTGAAATGAACCTGGGCTGGACGGGTGAAGATGTAAAAGGCTTTACCAAAATTTTCGGTAACCAGGCTTCAATTTATTATCAGGTTAAGAAAGAAGCTGAAGAGAAAAGCCGGGCGTAAAGCCGTAAGCTTCTTGTAATCTATGTTCGCAGCAATCATGAATAAAAAAATCAAGGTAGGAGTTATTGGAGGAGCTGGTTATACCGGGGGTGAAACCATACGGTTGCTGTTAAATCATCCGCAGGCTAATCTTGTTTTTATTCATAGCCGAAGCCATGCCGGTGAACCGCTATATGCGGTTCATGCCGATCTGCAAGGAGAAACGGATCTGAAATTTTCAGAAACCATTGTACATGATGTTGATGTTTTAATTATTTGCCTGGGGCATGGTGAGAGTAAAAAATTTCTTCTGGAGCATTCGATTAATCCGCAAATCCGGGTAATTGACTTAAGTCATGATTTCAGGCTGGGTGATTCTGTGGAAGGAAGAAATTTTATTTATGGATTGCCTGAATTGAACCGCGAAAAAATCAGAACATCCAATAGCATTGCTAACCCGGGATGCTTCGCTACCGCAATTCAATTAGGGTTGTTACCGTTGGCCTCCAAAGGTTTACTTCAGGAGGTTTATACCACCGGCATTACCGGTTCAACAGGTGCAGGCCAGAAGCTCCAGGAGACTACGCACTTTACCTGGAGAGCCAACAATATATCGCCTTACAAAACCCTTACCCATCAACATGTGGCTGAGGTCAATCAGTCGCTGAAGCAGATGCAATCCTCGTTTAACGGGCAACTTCATTTTGTGCCCTGGCGCGGAGATTTTACACGGGGTATTTTTGTATCATCAACGATCACAACGGGTAAATCATTGGATGAATTGGTGTCTTTATATCGCCAGTATTATTCAAATCATCCCTTTACGATTGTTTCCGATTCTTCCATTGACCTTAAAACGGTAGTTAACACCAATAAGTGCCTGATTGCCCTTGAGAAAGTCGGGGATAAACTTGTGGTACACTCTGCCATCGATAATTTATTAAAGGGGGCTTCCGGTCAGGCTATACAGAACATGAACCTGATGTTTGGATTGGACGAGCGGAACGGCTTACAACTAAAACCAATTGCATTCTGATATGGAAAAGCTAGCCATTTTAGGGGCAGGTAACCTGGGTATTTCCATTGCACAAGGAATTATCAAGGCAGGGTTAATGAAACCGGAGCAGCTTATTCTAACCCGAAGAAACCTGGAGAAGCTCGATTCTATGAAAGCATCGGGTGTTGTGATTACCAATAATAACCGGGAAGCTGCAGAGGCGGCTTCATTAATCATGCTGTGTATTCAACCCAAACAGACAGTGGCTTTGGTTAATGAGATTGCACCATCATTGAGTGAGGGAAATCATATTTTAATTTCAACGGTAACCGGGGTAAGCACCGAAGAGATTAATGCTCAATTG
>JALOMY010000360.1 GCA_025455225.1 Cyclobacteriaceae bacterium
TTCCCCACTCACGCGGGAACAGGAATCGACCGTGCCGTGTAATGCGGGTATAATTCAAATTCCATTCATTTCCACTGGCATTATGCAAAATACTTGCCCTCGAACTGAAGCTATGCGACCTTTCATTCTTCCCGATATATTGTTTCTCTACTGAAAGCGTATCGCGATATAATGATTCTTGCCATAAATATTGAAAACCGGCTGAATACGTATACGCTGATGACTTCCTCTTCCACTCAAGCTTGTTTAACAAAACATTAAAAAGATGATCTGCATAATAATTCCAGAGTTGGTAATTGATTTGAGGCATTACCTGCATACCTACACTGCCGAGCAATACTTCACGGGTTTTCACATGACCGAAATATTCTGCTTTTGCTCCATTAACAGCTCGCCCGTTTGGATATAAACCCACCGATTCTCCCATATCGTACCAATGAATGGTGCTTCGGGGGGAGGTGCGCCACAGCCAACCTGCTTTAATATTTACCTTCTTCCACTGATTTAATTCCATCCACATCCCCTCCTGAAGATTCGGGCGCATGCGGCCATCCTGAAGATTGATTAACGGGGATTTCAAATGAAACTTACCTAACTGAATATGGGATTTCGTTGCCTGTGAAAAATAATAGCGGATGTAGAGATCTTCCAGCCGGTCAAGATCTTCATGGTTATCCGGATTGGTTATATCAAACAACCCGATTTCATACCGGTTGGAAAACGGAGGTTCCGGCCCCAGATGGGAAGATGACAGGTTATAAATAATAAAACCAGACATGCCCACCTGAAAATTCTTAATGATGGGCGAATAATAACCTAAACCACCCCCTAAGCCCCAGGCATAGTAATCAGGAAAATCTTTATGATTGACAGTGGACATGAAGAAGTTACGGATATGCCCTTCGAACGTTCCTAGTTTGTGCAGCACATTACATAAGCTGTCGTTTTCTGTGCATTGCTCATTAATTATTGCCCTTCGTGCTGACCAGCTTGGATCCTGGTGCTGACTACGCACAAAAACAGAAATCAATAGAAAAATTGAAAATAGAATACCCCGCTTCATTACTTCGCGCTCGCTACTTGCTTCCTTATTTCCTTTTGCTTTTCAAGAATGGGTTTGAACGGACCAAACTTATGTTGTTCATCAGAAAATCCATCGGTAAAGGGACCGAAGGGATGATCAACTGGCTTCTTGCTGATGTCGGGCCAATCGTTTGATAAATCTTTTTCAGGGCGATGCAACGAATTTACATAGGCTGCAATATCCCAGGCTTCCTCATCCGATAACTGGGGTTCACTGTACGTTGCACCCAGGGGCATGTTTGCTTTAATGTAACCGGCAAACCGGGAAAGTCGATACAAACCGGCTCCATTATTATAACTCTTTTCACCCCACAGCGGTGGGTAGATCCAGCTGTTGCCGGATTCATTTAAAATACCTTCGCCACTTTTACCATGGCAGACAATACATTTTTGTTCGTACAGCACCATTCCATTTTCCGGACTGGCCGGGCGGTCGAGATACGCTAACTCTACAAGGCCAGCACCTTTTGGCGTATTTCCTTTTGGAACTTCCTTGCCCAACCAGTTAATGTAAGCAACAATGGCTTTCATTTCACGACTGTCATCAGCCAGTGCCTTGCCATTTAGGCTTCGCTCGAAGCAATCGTTTACACGCTTTTCAATGGATTCTTCTGTACCCGAACGCGCCCGAAACTTGGGATAGGTTGACGCCACCGCGCTGTAATTATTCCCAAAAGGGCGGGTGCCTGCATCCAGATGACAATTCTGGCAATTCATTCCGTTACTGATCGACATCACTTTTCCTTTCGGGCCCAGGTATTCTGATGTGTGTGCAACTAAGTCCCTTCCATAGCGTATGGCTTCTCCATCTTCACCGTCTGGTATCGAACTTTCATCAGGCGCTTTCCACAGGTCTGCTATGACCGCAGTTTTCTGAATTACCGGTTTCTCAACCGGTGCGGGTGAAGAGAACCAGGCTGTGATTTGAGGAGCAAAAACCAAAGAACCAACCATCAGCACGACCATCAGCAACATGATGCCGATCAATACCGACAAGGCTGTAGCAAGCCGAACGAAACGGTCGGTGTTAAATGGTTCCTTATTCATCTAATTAACTATTAGAAGCCTGATTCTTCGATATTGATCAATGGGGTAATTTGTCTCTTAACAATCCATATACCCACGTACCGGCAATGGCACTTAACAAGGTTACAATGACCACTAAAAATCCGCTGCCGATCTGGGCAAATAATGGACCCGGGCAAGCACCGGTTATTGCCCAACCTAAACCAAACATGGTGGCGCCAATAACATTACCCCAATGAAATTCTTTATTATGAAACACTACTTCTTCACCCTGCATGGTTCTGATCTTGAATTTTTTAATCAGCCATACCGATATCATACCGACAACAACCGCTGTTCCGATAACACCATACATGTGGAAGGAGTGTAAGCGAAACATCTCCTGGATACGATACCACGATATGATCTCAGCTTTAACAAAGACGATTCCAAACAAGATACCCACGATCATGTATTTGATGTTTGATACAATGGGCGTTTCACGCGTTAACTGATCGTTGGGCGGTTTGTTAAAAATTCTTCAGTTGTATTCTGCATATTCGTTACGTCTTAATCGGTTAAAACAATTTCATGATATAGGGAAAGAACACGTGTACCATAATAAAACCTCCTGCCATGAAACAACAGGTAGCCACTAATGACGGCCATTGCAGCGTGGATAATCCCATAATAGAATGA
>JALOMY010000117.1 GCA_025455225.1 Cyclobacteriaceae bacterium
ATGTTTACTTTTGTTTATGCGAATTCTGATCGTTGAAGACGAAGCCGGCATTGTTGGATTTCTTAAACAAGGTCTTGAAGAAGAAGGCTTTGAAACTGAAAGTGCGGCCGATGGACAAACCGGATTGCAGATGGCACTTACCGGGCATTATGATTTACTGCTGGTCGATTGGATGCTGCCCCGGTTAACGGGCATTGAACTATGCAAATCATTCCGTGAGCAAGATAAGAATACGCCCATTATTTTTCTCACAGCAAAAGATACTGTACACGATACCGTTACCGGTTTGAAAGCCGGAGCCAATGATTACATACGTAAACCTTTTCATTTTGAGGAATTGCTGGAGCGCATTCGGGTTCAATTACGTTCGAGCGTAAGCAGCAACATCCTGATGTTGGGTATGATAACATTAAATCCGGAAACACACGAGGTTATGAACGGGGAGGAGATGGTTTCCTTAACCCATAAAGAATTTCAATTGCTTGAATATCTGCTGCGTCACAAAGGCAAAGTGTGCAGGCGCCATCATATACTGGACAGCGTGTGGGGTATGGATGGCAATGCAGACAGCGGAGTTCTTGATGTATACATTAATGCCCTTCGTAAAAAATTGAAGCTTCAGCGTGAAGAAGATTACATACAAACGATACGGGGCGTAGGCTATATCGCCAAAGAGAAATGAACCTGTCGTTTAAAAACCGGATCGCTTTCTTCTACCTCATCGCTACTGCGATGATGGTGGCCCTGGTCTTTATTGCGATCTACCTGGTAATCTATAACCGGGTGATGAGTGATATTGAATATGCATTGAATTACGAAGCGATTCGTCATCAGAAAGAAATTGTTATTGAAGGAGGAATCATCCGATTTGTTAACCGGACCGAGATGGAAGAACGGGAACACCGGGATGTGGAGGTGAGTCCGATTTTCATTCAACTGGTGGATCCAAATGGTTCTGTAACTGACCGTTCCCCCAATCTTAAGGAAGGAAGACTTGCGTTTAAACGTGATGCCATGCGCTCACTTGAACAAGATGATGTGCTGAACGGAAAGCGAATCCGACAATTGCAGATACCCATTGTGGACGAAGGAAAACTGGTGGGTTATATTATTACTGCAATCTCCATTGAAAATTCACACCAGCTTTTGGTCACCTTACGGCAGTTGCTTCTGGTAATGTACCCGATTGTACTGCTTTTGCTTTTTGGTGTAACGCGCTGGCTGGCGGGTAAAAGCATTGTGCCGGTAAAAACCATTTTGTCCACAACCAACCGCATTACCGAAAGTAACCTGAATGAACGTATTCCATTACCAGAACAAAAGGATGAATTGCACCAGTTAACGGCCTCCATCAATCAACTCCTGGCCCGGATTGAGTCGGCCATGGATCGTGAAAAGCAGTTCACGGCTGACGCTTCCCACGAGTTACGCACACCACTTTCGGTTTTGCGTGGCACGCTGGAAGTATTGCTGCGTAAACCCCGATCTCCCGAGGAATACATTGATAAAATAGGATTGAGCATTAAGGAGATAGACCGCATGCATCACATTGTGGAACAGCTACTCACGCTGGCGCGTTTTGATCACCCTTCAAAAACGCCTGTATATTCTTACATTCAGGTCTGTGATTTCATCCAGGACCTGATTCAGCGTCAACAAATAAATTGGTCGGAAGGGAATGTGGAGGTTGTTGTATCCTGTCCTAAGCAATTGCAATTAAATACGGATCCCGGATTGCTGGAAGTAATCCTGGATAATCTATTGTCTAATGCGGTTAAGTATTCGCCTGCGGGATCCCGCATCCGCATAGAAGTGAAGGAAGACCCTCAGGTTTCCATCAGCATCATTGACCAGGGTGTGGGTATCAAACAGGACGATCTGGATAAAATATTCCAGCCCTTCTACCGTTCAGATGCCCTCAATCACAAAAACATTAAAGGAACAGGCCTTGGATTATCGCTGGTTCAGAAAGCTTGCGACCTCTTATCCATTGATTTAACCGTTGAAAGCGAATTGAACAAGGGATCATCTTTTACTTTACGCTTTTAAATATTTCCTAAGCAAACTTTAAGAATGAATTAAGGAGTACTTAAGAAGACTCATTTTACTTTCACGCAACAATTTTCAACTGCGTGGAAAAAATCATTTCATTTAGCGTTCGTAATAAACTCATTATCCTGCTGATGACTGCTATTATGGTAGGATTTGGTGTTTATTCATTAATGAATATTCCGATTGGCGCTGTACCCGATATAACCAACAACCAGGTTCAGGTCATCACGGTATCAAGAAACCTGGCCACTCAGGAGATCGAACAGTTCATTACCTATCCGATCGAACTGGAGATGGCTAATTTGCCGGGTGTACATGAAATCCGTTCCGTTTCCAAATTCGGTTTGTCTGTTGTTACCATTGTATTTGATGATGACATGGGTTCCTTTCTACCCAGGCAATTGATTGCCGAGAAAATTAAATCTGCGGAAGAAAAAATTCCCCGGGGTTTTGGCTCACCGATTATGGGTCCAATCACAACCGGCCTCGGTGAGATTTATCAGTATGTATTGGATGTGAAACCCGAGCATGCTTCGAAATATTCACTTTCCGATTTACGCACGTTACAGGATTGGGTTGTGAAGCGGCAGTTGTCGGGTATATCAGGTGTTGTTGAAGTGAATACATGGGGCGGATTTCTGAAAGAATACGAAGTGGCGGTTAATCCGGAACGGCTGCGCGCCATGAACCTGACTTTACAGGATGTTTACTCTGCAATGCAAACGAACAACAGCGTTGCCGGTGGCGGTTACATCGAAAAGACCAATGAAAGTTATTTCATCCGGGGTGATGGTTTGGTGAATTCCCTGGAAGACATCGGAAATATTGTCGTGCAGGTACGAGAAGGCGTGCCGGTATTGGTAAAAGATATTGCAACGGTGGGGTTCGGTCATGCCATCCGCTTCGGAGCCATTACCGCCAACGGACACGGTGAGAAAGTTATGGGGCAGATCATGATGCTGAAGGATGCGAACTCCAGTGCCGTGATCAGTAAAGTGAGGGAGCGGATAGAACAGATTCAGAAAACTCTTCCGGAAGGTGTATTTATCAACCCGATAGTAGATCGAAGTGATTTAATTGGTCGTACCACCTTTACGGTGGCTGAAAATCTGGTACTCGGATGTTTGATTGTGGTGTTTGTTGTGGTCTTGCTGTTGGGTAATTTCCGTTCTGGGCTGGTTGTTGCTTCCATCATTCCTTTATCGTTGTTGTTTGCCCTGAGCATGATGTATGTGTTCGGTGTGGATGCCAACCTGATGAGTTTGGGTGCCATCGACTTCGGTATCATAATCGATGGGGCTGTAATCATTGTGGAGTTTATTGCTTTTCAGATCACCACGCAGCAATCGTCATTGCGCGGACTTCAGAAAGAAGAACTTCAGGCTGTAAAGGATAAAATCACCGTTGGCAGCGCCACTAAGATGATGCAATCCGCCTTGTTTGGTCAGCTTATAATCGTTATTGTATTTATCCCGATTCTCTCGCTTGCAGGTGTTGAGGGAAAAATGTTTCGGCCTATGGCACTTACGTTTTCTTTCGCCTTGGTCGGTGCCATTATTATGTGCTTCACATACGTACCAGTGGTTTCGTCCATCTTTTTGAAACCAGCACCGGAAGACAAGCCGACCATCTCCACACGCCTGATGAATTGGGTTGAACAATTGCACAGGCCCACCTTGATGCTGGCATTGAAGTATAAGAAAATGGTACTGGGAATTGCAGGGACTTTACTGGTTGGTGCGGTACTTATTTTCAGAAGTATGGGTGGTGAATTTGTGCCTACACTGGATGAAGGTGATTTCGTAATACAACCCGTTTTGAAAACAGGAACAACGCTGAGCCGTACCATTGAACTCATTACTGAAATGGAAAAAACTTTATTGACGTTTCCAGAGGTGGATAAAGTGGTGACGCGAATAGGTGCAGCTGAAATCCCAACAGACCCCATGTCAATGGAAGAAACGGATGTGATCATTAAGCTTAAGCCACGCAAAGAGTGGGTTACAGCCACCGATAAAGATGAACTGGCAGATAAGCTCAAGGAGGCACTAAGCATCATCCCCGGCATTGAATATGAATTCACGCAACCCATCGAAATGCGCTTCAATGAACTGATCACAGGTGTGCGGGCTGACCTGGCAATTAAAATATTCGGACAGGACATGGATCTGCTAAGCAAGAAAGCCTTTGAAATTGAACGGCTCATCCACGATGTGCCCGGAGCAGCCGATATCATGGTGGAGAAAGTTGTTGGGTTACCCCAGATGAGTGTGCACTACGACCGTGCTCTGGTGGCTAAGTACGGTTTGAATATTTCTGAATTGAATGCCTTGGTTTCAGCCGGATTTGCAGGACTCACAGCAGGCAGTGTATTTGAACAGGAAAAGCGTTTTGATCTGGTGATCCGGTTTGACAAGGATGCCAGAAGGGATATTGACAATCTGCGCAACATGTACATACCGCTACCTACGGGCGGACAAATTCCTCTACGCGAATTGGCGTCCATTGAATACACCAAAGGCCCGGCTAAAATCTCACGCGATAATACGAAGCGCAGAATTGTAGTGGGCATTAACGTAAGGGGTCGAGACCTGGAATCGGTAGTAAAGGATGTTCAAACGCTTATTGATGCAAACATTGCCTTGCCAACCGGTTACAGCATTACATATGGTGGTCAGTTTGAAAACCTTCGAAGTGCGAAAGAGCGCCTGATGATTGCCGTTCCGGTTGCACTGGTATTAATCTTCTTCATGCTCTACTTCGCATTCAATTCGGTACGCGATGCCCTGATGATTTACAGCGCCATTCCGCTTGCAGCTGTGGGGGGAGTACTCTTACTCTGGTTGCGCGATATGCCCTTTAGTATTTCAGCCGGGGTTGGTTTCATCGCCTTGTTTGGTATCGCGGTACTGAATGGTATTGTGCTGATCGAGCATTTTAAAGAACTCAAACAACATGGCTTAACCGATATGACCGAACGAATAATCCGCGGAACAAGAGAAAGACTTCGCCCCGTACTGCTTACTGCTTCCGCTGCTGCACTTGGTTTTTTACCAATGGCTGTTTCGACCAATGCCGGAGCTGAAGTTCAACGCCCATTGGCTACGGTAGTTATAGGCGGTCTGGTTTCTGCTACGTTTCTAACGATGGTTGTACTGCCGGTCTTGTATTCTATCTTTGATTCCAATCCGAGCCGGTTTCATCGCAAACGTAAAGGCAAATCGCACGCACTTATAATTTTGATTCTTGTCCTGATCACGTCAACCGCGTGGGCGCAACAGCCCAGGGTTGTTACATTGGAGGAGGCTATCGACCTGGCTATAAAAAATAATGCCGGCTTAAAATCTTCTTCGTTGTCGGTTGAACAATCCAAAACATTGGTGCGCACAGCCTGGGATGTAAACAAGCCTATGGTTTATTACAGCAAGGATGAAGCGAACCTTCCCCCGGTAGGCGATCCGTTGCAGGTATGGGGGGTTCAGCAAACGTTGAGTTTCCCTACCGTGTATGGCAAACATAAACGTGCTCTTGAAGGTGCGTACCGCATGCAGGAAAAGCAATTTGAACTTGATAGCCGGATGTTGGTACAGGAAGTTTCGAAAGCTTACAACACTATTGTATACTGGCAAAACATGCAACGCTATTTCCTGACCCTTGACAGCATCTACTCGGAATTTTCACGTGCTGCAGAACGAAGGTATGCTGTTGGCGAGACGAACTACCTGGAGAAATTAACAGCCGATACCAAAAAGCAGGAAGCACGCGTTCAGTTCAACCAGGCGCAGCTTTCTATTGAATCATCCTACACCAACCTGGTTCGGTGGATGCAAACGGAAGAAGAAATTAGTGTTGCCGAAACCACATTATACCGAATGGATTGGATCCCCATCAGCCTGAACGACCATCCGGGCATTGTGTATTACGAACAGATGAAACAGTTTTCATCGTTCAGCAATCAACTCGAGAAAAATAAATTATTACCCGACATTCATGTTACGTATTTCCAGGCGCGTAATACAGCTGAGGATAATAAACTTTATCCGGGAATCCAGATCGGTTTGGGTATACCGCTTTGGTTCGGTGCCCAACGGGCTAACATCAAAGCATCAGAGATTCAGATCGATCGGGTTAACCAGCTGGCCACCGATTATCGTTCTGCCCTTGACGCACATTATCTGAGTTTGCAACGCAACCTTCAGAAATACCAGCAGGCTCTTGAATTCTACGATACTTCCGGTAAACTGCTTGCCGATGAAACCATCACCACTGCGCTGAAATCATTTCAGGGAGGTGAGATCAATTTCCTGCAGTACGTTCAGGCGTTAGACCAGGCCATGCAAATTCGGTTGAATTACCTGACCAATCTTTTTCACTACAACAACACGGTTATTGAATTGAATTATCTCATGAATTAATGGTTATGGACTATAAAAATTTCGGCTACAAACTTCTGATCAGCATTGGACTGATGCTGACAGCCTGTTCGACAAAAGAATCTGCTCCGGCTGACGCTATTGATATCAGTGAAAACCCGCACGTGGATGAGATCATAATCACCAGAGCCCAGTTTGAAGCTGCCGGCATGATGCTGGGTTCACTTGAACAACAGACATTTGATAAATACATCAAAGCCAACGGATATATTGATGTGCCACCCGAAAGGAAGGCATCCGTTAGTGTGAAGTTCGGAGGATTTGTGAAGTCGCTTTCCATTTTACCCGGAGATAAAATCAAGCAAGGTTCCGTGTTGTTCACTCTGGAAAACCCGGAATATTTACAGCTTCAGCAAGATTACCTGGAGACTAAAGCACAGCTGAATTACCTTCAATCGGATTATGAACGCCAGAAATTGCTGGCCAGCGAAAACATTGCATCGCAGAAAAATTACCTGAAGGCCGAATCAGATTTCCTGGTAGCTAAGGCCCGCATGGAAGGCCTTCGTGAGAAATTGCGAATGATCAACATCGATACCGATCGTTTGGAGAAAGGTACGATTGAATCAGTAGTGAATGTATATTCCCCGATTAACGGATTTATTTCTAAAGTTAACATCACCCGTGGCGTGTTTGTTGCACCCGCTGATATTGCGGTAGAAATTGTAGATACGGAGCACATGCATGTTGAATTACGGGTATTTGAAAAGGATGTGGCGGATGTCCGGAAAGGACAGAAAATCAATTTCCAGGTAACTGGTTCCTCCGTAAAACATACCGGTGAAGTGTATCTGGTGGGCAAGACTATTGAAAGCGATACGCGAACGGTAAACATCCATGGTCATATTCATGAGGAGGAGTCGATCAACGATTTGTTACCAGGTATGTATGCAGAAGCTACCATTGATGTAGCAAGTGTGCAGAAGCCGGTGTTGCCTTCGGAAACAGTTGTGTCGATTGATAATGTGCACTATGTTCTCGTGTTACTGAAGGAAACACCTGACGAATTTCGTTTTCAGCGCATGGAAATTAGTACAGGACAATTCAACAATCAGTGGATAGAGATTGTGGATACTTCTTCCATTCAGCCAAATATGAAATTCCTGGTGAAGGGAGCATTTAATCTGGTGATGGAGTAAGCAAAAATCAGATCAACCTTCATCATAGGTTTAATTGTTTTTCAGAAACAATTCGTGGCTTGGTTGGATATTCAACAGTACAAAACATCGACATTGGCTGTAAATAAAGAAAACAGAATAACAACAAGAGATGATAACGATTGACAACTATTTAGACAGTCATTTCATACACCGAAGTAATTGGTTAAGAGCAGCTGTTTTGGGAGCAAATGACGGTATTATTTCTATTTCAAGCCTTGCTATTGGAGTTACAACGGCAAGCACTGCAAGAGATCCTATTTTACTGGCAACTATAGCCGGCCTTGTTGCCGGGGCTTTATCAATGGCGGCAGGTGAATATGTGTCTGTAAGTTCGCAAACGGATATTGAGAAAGCTGATATTGAAAGAGAAAACGTGACGAATTGGGAATTAATGAAATAAGTCAGGCAAATCCAATTCAAGCTGCCATTGCATCTGGCGCAGCATTTACAGCAGGTGGAATTTTACCTTTACTAGTGACATTATTTGCGCCTGTTTCTGGCATGGAGTATTTCCTTTATGGATTTACTATCCTTTCTCTAATCATACTTGGAGCTGTTTCAGCAAAGACTGGCGGTTCAGATATAGGTAAAGCAGTAATACGAATTGTGATTTGGGGAACAATTGCAATGGGCTTATCTGCATTGGTTGGTTATATTTTTGGAGTCAATGTTTGATCATAAAATTTAATAGTATATGAACGCTGCACATTTTCACTTAATGGTAAATCATTTACCTATTATCTTTCCAATTGTTGGAATAATTGTATTGATTATTGGGTTGGTAATTAAGTCAGATGC
Source organism: Cyclobacteriaceae bacterium (assembly GCA_025455225.1). Classification (GTDB taxonomy): domain Bacteria; phylum Bacteroidota; class Bacteroidia; order Cytophagales; family Cyclobacteriaceae; genus UBA2336. Next base: position 8,444 of record JALOMY010000117.1, read on the forward strand.
TGTTAAACGAACAGCTTATTTGATATTTATTATTGGCGCTTTAGCTTCTATAGTTGCAATGAAAAGTGGCGAAGAAGCGGAAGATGTTGTAGAAAACATCAGTGGTGTAACTGAGAATTATATTGAGAGCCACCACGAAGAGGCGGCAGATGTATTTTCAATTTTAACCTATATTTTGGGTGCACTTTCACTATTTGGCTTATGGACAAACATCAAAGAAAAGTCAATAACTAATGTGACTGGCATTGCTGTCTTAGTTTTTGCATTCGTGGTTCTATATTTTGGTTTTAATACTGGAACGACAGGAGGCGAAATACGACACACTGAAATACGAGCAGATAATACAACTCCTCCAATAAAGGAGATAAATGAAACTGATAATGACGATTAGAAGATTTGTTTCAATTATCGGTTTTGCAATAACGAGCGATAAGCAATTATAACGCATTCGTGACTTATCGGGAAAGCTTCAGCCTTGACTTCTTGTCTGGCTGCTAAGAATCATTAAAACAACTTCTGCTGCTTAATCTTTTCCTTAATAAAATTCTTAAACTCAGGTGGGCCTAAAACGGTTATCTCATCGGCCAGTCCCATAACAAACCTACCCACTCCTTTAAAGTGAAGCACGGGTCCGTTGAACAGGTAACTTTTACCATCCTCATTTTCTTCTTTCTCCAGGTAAGGCTGGGAAAGCGGAAATTCTTCGCGCATCAAAACATACGCCCGCATGCTTAACCGAAGCGTTACCCAGATTTCCTTGCGCCCGCTGATTCCAAAAATATCC
>JALOMY010000118.1 GCA_025455225.1 Cyclobacteriaceae bacterium
TCCCTATGTTGAGGAAACCCGTGAATTTTTAGGACTTTTAATCTCAATCCTGGTGTTGATTTTTCATGGCTTTAACCCAAAACAATGATATGAATAGCAAAGAAAGCCTGGGGAATATTAATTTGAGTTTAAGCAGATGCATGAGGAGTTTTAGCATCATGATAAATGAAATAATCCTGTAGTCCCAATACTAAAAATGAGCATTCGTTCAGCGGATATAGAGCGTGAACTGGTCTTCACCACATCCCGGAGCGGAGGCCCCGGTGGTCAGCATATTAACAAAGTAAGTTCAAAAGTTACGCTGAGGTGGGATATCGCCAACTCAACCATATTGGATACTGAGCAAACGGAATTTTTACTAAACAAACTTAAAAGCCGGTTAACCAGTAATGGTATTTTAATTTTAATATCACAGGAAAGCCGATCGCAAACTGCAAATCGGGAATCGGTAGTGTCAAAGCTCGACAAGTTACTTCAAGCAGCATATAAACCGGTAAAAGCAAGAAAACGAACAAAACCGACTTCGTCATCCATCAAAAAACGTCTGGATTCCAAAAAGCTTCAATCTGAGAAGAAACAGAGTCGAAGGAAATGGTAAGTGAATGGAAAAGATAACGGGCAATTCGAGCCACGTTAATTATCCATTACGATTTCATTATCAGTGGGTTACGCGAAACAATTTTCCTGATTATTCGTTATCTTTACTGTAACAACCACAAACACCATGACCACTGTCACCCAAAAACTCCGGATAATGGAGTCGCTGGACGCCCTGGATCAAACACAATCTGAAAAAGTGCTTGCATACATACGCAGTATGCTGAACACATCACGTGATGAGGATCAGTACAGGCACTTTAAGCGTGAGGCGATGAAGGAAATCAGAAAAGCATTGAAGACCGACCGAAGTCTCAGGCTTCAGGCTTAATTTGATTTTCACTCCAGGTTTTAACAGACTTGTGATTCTGAGTCTGATACAATCCCTGTCACTTTTCTAAACTCGAAAATCCGGTTCATTAATTAAACTGAACATAGTTTTCCCACTTCGACAGTACGGCCAGAAAGTCTTCAGGAAGTTCTGAATCAAATTGCATAAACTCCCGTGTTACGGGGTGAATAAATCCCAGGGTTTTGGCATGAAGCGCCTGGCGGGGAATCAGTTTAAAACAGTTTTCAACAAACTGGCGGTATTTACTGAATACGGTTCCTTTGACAATCTGATCACCACCATACATGCTGTCGTTAAACAGCGGATGGCCGATGTATTTCATATGCGCACGAATCTGATGGGTTCGTCCGGTTTCAAGTTTGCACTCAACCAGGGATACATAACGCAAGTCTTTGAGAACTTTGTAATGCGTGACGGCATGCCTTCCTGAATTTCCCTCAGGAAAAGCTACCGTAATTCTTCGGTCTTTGGGGCTTCGCCCGACATGAACATTGATGGTAGCTTCCGGAGGATCAGGTACACCCCACACCAGGGCATTATAGGTGCGTTCGATGGTATGATCAAAGAACTGCCTGGCCAAAGCAGTCATGGCTTTTTCAGTTTTAGCAATAACCAGCAATCCGGAAGTATCTTTATCAATCCTATGAACCAGGCCTGGCTTGCCTTCGTTGCCGGGCATTTGAGGCAGGTTTTGAAAGTGAAACGCCAATGCATTTACCAATGTTCCTGTCCAGTTCTGATAGGCGGGGTGTACAACCATACCGGCCGGCTTGTTGATCACAAGCAGTGAATCATCTTCATATACAATGTTGAGAGGAATGTTTTCTGGAATAACCTCTGTGTCACGCGGAGGCTCCGGAAAAGAGATAATAATTACATCGTTTGGGTGAACACGGTAGTTGGATTTTATCGGCTTGTCGTTCACGCTCACAAACCCCTCGTCAATTCCTTTCTGAATTTTCGTTCGGGTTACGTTGGGCAACCTGTCGGTAAGAAACTTATCCAGACGAACCAGGCCCTGTCCGGGATCGCAAACAATCCGGTGATGTTCGAACAGTAGATCCTCATCTTCATTTTCTGAAAGCTGGTCCTCATCAAGCATGTAGCAAAAGTATTGAAAAGATAGACAGTTACGTCTTTCAGTATGTCAGGCTGTATTGCTAAGAACGGTAACGATGCCCTAACCTTAAGGTAATACAACTAACCTAGTTTGCGTGCAATAAAAGCTAGCCTATGCGAAAAGTATTATTGAGTCTCCGCATGAACATCCGGAAATTATTGAGATTTCTTTGGCAATAGTTGCAAGTGATGGCAGTGATGTAACCAGTCGTTCTCTTCCGGGCTTCCCCATGGGATTATTCGTAGCCATGACAGATGACGGCACTTTTCAGTATTACCGGTGGGAAGATCTTGCCGGAACTCAACTAAATAGCAGGCAGTGAACCTACTCTATACGCACAGCGGTACCGCAGGCGGTAACCATAAGCATGCTGCTACCGGAGCCCAGTGTCTCATAATCCAGATCAACTCCTATAACGGCATTGGCCCCAAGTCGTTGAGCTTCTTGTGTCATCTCTTCGATGGCTGTTTCTTTGGCTTCGCGCAAAGTCTTTTCGTAGACGCCCGAGCGGCCTCCTACAATATCTGTGATGTTGGCAAATAAATCTTTTACCAGGTTTGCACCAATAATGGTTTCTCCGGAAACCAGTCCGAAGTATTGCGTAATCCGTTTTCCTTCAATACTGGGTGTTGTTGTAATGAGCATAGTTAATAATTGTGATTAGTATTCAAACGTTTAATGATTTGTCCTTCCTCCATTTGAACGATTAATTATGAAAATAGTTCGTAATTAAAATTTGGAAATCTATGGTTTCGCCTTCACCTGGTACATTAAAAAATGATACGTGCATTTAAGTAGTAATTGGATTCCAATAGAAGATCCTCATTTGCATTAGTTAGCAAATCAAGGTCTTACGGTATTTTGAAAAAGTAACCCATAGACTAACCGCATTAACTTTTTTCAATTCAACACAAATTGATTTTAGAATCTGCTTTTAACTTTCTTTATTGCAACGTATGAAAAGACCCTTAATTTTCATTCTATTAATGCTCGTATATTGTTTGAGTTGCACTCGTTCTTCCTCATTGAGATCGAAGCGATATAAAGTCAATTCTAAAATTTTTGAGAAGGTAATGGCAAGGGGTATTTTAAATAATTCTGAGATAGATGAGGCTTCCGGACTTGCAGCCAGTCATGTTAATCCGGGGATGTTGTGGACGCACAACGACAGTGGTGACAAGGCGCGAATCTTTTTACTTGATTCTCTGGGAAAATACATGGCAACGCTTTGGTTAACGGGAGTTGAGAACCGGGATTGGGAAGATATTGCAGTAGGACCGGGCCCCGATAGCCTAAAAAGTTATATCTACATTGCAGAAGTAGGGGATAATGCCGGTCGATATGATTCAAAATTTATTTATCGAATTCAGGAACCGGTTATTTCGAAACGAGACACTACTATTGGTAAGGTTGAAACAATCACTTTCTCGCTTCCGGATGGAGCGCGCGATGTTGAAGCTTTAATGATTGACCCTCTTACGAAAGATCTTTACTTAATAACGAAACGCAATACGACTGACGTCTACCGGTTACCTTATCCACAATCAACCACAGAAGAAATCGTAGCTGAGAAGATAATATCCGGACTACCGTTTTATCTTATCATCGCTGCGGATTGGTCGGCTGATGGAAATGAAATTTTGATCAAATCAAATCGGAATGTTTTTTATTGGAAAAGACAAAAGGGGGAGTCAATCGCTGATTTGTTTCGAAGGGAACCCCAGGTTGTAAACTATAAACGCGAATTGCAGGGTGAAAGCGTTGCATTTGAATTGCATGGTAAGGGATATTATACGTTGGCAGAAAAAAGTGATAATGAAGATCCGGTATTATATTATTATCCCAGGTCCCGAAGCGCTAATTGATGACTAATTAAGCAGGCGCAGTTACTATCAGCAGGTTAAGATTTAGTTTCAAGACAGCCAGGATGATTTAAGTAATCAGGAATTACTTAATTCTTATTTGTGCACTACTCCAGTCTCAGGAAAAGTTATTTATTTATTGATCAGATCACTCCCTGGGCTTTCATGGCATTGGCTACTTTAAGGAAACCGGCAATGTTGGCACCTGCTAAATAATTACCAGGCTTACCATATTCATTGGCAACCGCCAGACAAGTATCGTGTATGTTCCTCATGATGCCCTGTAGTTTGTTATCAACTTCTTCCCGCGTCCACGATGTGCCCATATAATTTTGGGTCATTTCCAGGCCAGAAGTAGCTACGCCTCCGGCATTGGAGGCTTTACCAGGGGAATACATAACCCCATTATCGATCAGAACATTAATGCCCTCAATGGTAACAGGCATATTCGCTCCTTCACCGACAACCTTAACTCCATTTTTTACCAGATTCATGGCATCTTTTTCATTTACTTCATTTTGAGTGGCACAAGGGAAAGCGCAGTGCCCTTTAATGTTCCAGATCGGGTTATGATCAGCACCTTCATCAGCAGGATGAAAGACAGCTGATGGATATTGATCCACGTATTCTCTAATGCGACCCCTTCGGTTGTTCTTAAGATCCTTTAGAAATTCGAGCTTCTCTTTTACGATGCCTTCTTCATCTACAATATAACCTGATGAATCGGAGGCGGTAATCACTTTACCTCCCATTTTATTGATTTTTTCAATGGCAAACTGGGCTACGTTTCCGGATCCGGAAACAAGGCAGGTTTTACCTTTTATGGTGTCACCCCGTGTGTGGAGCATGTTTTCGGCAAAATAAATTAGTCCGTAACCAGTGGCTTCAGTTCGTATAAGACTTCCGCCCCAGCCAATACCTTTGCCAGACAATACACCGGTAAACTCATTTTTAATTTTTTTATAGGCACCAAACAAATATCCAATCTCCCTTCCGCCAACGCCAATGTCCCCGGCAGGAACATCTAACCGATGATGAATATGACGTGCGAGCTCTCCCATAAATGCCTGGCAGAACTTCATGATTTCATTTTCTGATTTTCCTTTCGGATCGAAATCGGATCCACCCTTGCCTCCCCCCATCGGAATGCCGGTTAATGCATTCTTAAAAATTTGTTCGAAAGCCAGGAACTTCAAAACGCTTACATTAACAGAAGGGTGAAACCGAAGACCTCCTTTGTAGGGACCAATGGCGCTGTTCATCTGAATGCGATAACCACGGTTTACCTGAACTTCACCCTGGTCATCCAGCCAGGTAACCCGGAAAGAAATGAGGCGCTCAGGTTCCACAATTCGCTCCAGTATTTTTAAACTGCGGTATTCCGGATGGCGATCAAGTACGGGCAATACGGAAGTTACCACTTCTTCAACAGCTTGAAGAAATTCGGGTTCATTCGGATTGCGTTGTTGGATTAATGAAAGGATATCAGAGGCCATATCAAAATTTTTGTACAAGTTAACATAAGAAGCTGCATTGTGGATTAATTCACTTGCCTGAATTTATATCTTTGAATTGATACGAATATTTGATGTTATGAAACGTAGAAAAATTCATCCTTCCGGCCCCGAGTTTTCAAGGATCATCACAGGGGCCTGGCGCTGGCAGGCACTGTCTGATCAATCGGTCGATGCCCTGATTCAGGAGTCACTTGAGAACGGAATTACCACATTTGATCATGCGGATATTTATGGTAATTATTCTTGTGAAGCTCTTTTTGGAAATGTCCTGAAAAATCAGCCCTCATTAAGAAGTCGTATCGAACTGGTAACCAAGTGCGGCATCAAACTTCGCTCTGATAAAAAGCCAAAGACATGGATTAACCATTACGACAATACCTCAAATCATATTATTGAATCAGTCAATGCATCGCTTTCAAATTTAAAAACCGACTACATTGATTTGCTTCTCCTTCACCGGCCGGATCCTCTCATGGATCCGGCTGAAGTAGCTGAAGCTTTTCGATTACTGAAGCAAAGTGGAAAAGTGCTTCATTTCGGGGTGTCTAATTATACGCCCGCCCAGTTTGAATTATTGCAGAGTTATGTTCACGATAAGCTGGTTACCAACCAGGTAGAGGTATCGTTATTTTATTACCATCTCATTTTTGATGGAACCATTGATACTCTTATGCGTCACCGCATTAGTCCAATGGCCTGGTCTCCGTTAGGCGGAGGCAAATATTTCTCACAATCCGACAGGGATGAGGGTGTTCAGGCCTCATTGGAAGAAATGGCTGCACGGTATGAGTGCAGTGTTAGTCAGTTATTATTGGCCTGGTTACTTACACATCCTTCGCACATGTTGCCTATTTTGGGTACAACCAAACCTGAGCGTATACGGGAAGGTGCAAAAGCCATTGAAATTCAACTTGATCGTCAGGATTGGTTTGCGCTTTTACGAATTGCCAGGGGCAGGGATGTTGACTGATTTAAAATGTGTTGATTATTTCGGTTGTCCGGTAACAAACGTTCCCGCATTTTTGTATTCTTTTTAAAATTCATGGCGCGGGCAGCAGCGGAGAAAACGATTCGGGATACTACAGGATACGACTTCATTGAAATCATTGGAGCCAGGGAGCACAATCTTAAAAACATAAGCCTCACTTTTCCACGCAACAAACTGGTTGTTGTAACTGGTATTAGCGGTAGCGGCAAGTCGTCACTGGCTTTTGATACGATTTATGCAGAGGGCCAACGCAGGTACATGGAGAGTTTCTCGGCCTATGCCCGGAGCTTCCTTGGCAATCTTGAACGACCCGATGTTGATAAAATCAATGGATTAAGCCCGGTTATTTCCATTGAACAAAAAACGACTTCACGCAATCCGCGATCAACGGTCGGAACGGTTACCGAGATTTATGACTTCATGCGGTTGCTTTTCGCGCGTGCCGGTGAAGCCTATTCCTATCTTTCAGGCGAGAAGATGGTTAGGCAATCCGAAGACCAGATTCTGGATGCCATCTTGCAGAATTTCAAAGGGAAGAAGCTGGTCTTATTGGCGCCCGTTGTAAAAGGAAGGAAGGGACATTACCGGGAACTGTTTCAGCAAATCAGAAAGCAAGGGTATTCTAAAGTTCGCGTGGATGGTGACTTGATGGATATCACTGCGAAAATGCAGGTTGACCGATATAAAATTCATGACATTGAAATTGTGATTGACCGAATTGTTGCCGATGGCAAAGACCGTGCACGTATTGGTCAGTCGATCAACCGGTCATTGAAAGAGGGGAAAGGCGTTATAATGGCGTTGGATGAAAACCATCAGGTCCATCACTTTTCAAAATTCCTGATGGATCCAACCACCGGTCTTTCGTACGATGAGCCCGCACCCAACACATTCTCCTTCAATTCGCCCTATGGGGCATGCCCGGTATGTAACGGACTGGGTCAGATAGAAGAGATTACGGAAGATTCTGTTATTCCGGATAAATCGTTGAGTATAAGTCGCGGTGGTATATTGCCCTTAGGTGAATACCGGGACATCTGGATTTTTAAAAAGATCGAAGCGATTCTTAAGCGCTATAAATTTACCCTAAGTACACCCATAAAAGACATTCCAAACGAGGTACTCAAGGTACTGTTGTACGGGGACGACATACCCGTTGCTGTGCCTTCGGTAAAATATCCCGGAACTGAATGGAACACGCGATTTGAAGGCATTGTCAATTTTCTGGAAAAGCAGCGCGATGAGGGCTCCGAAGCCATTAAACGATGGGTTGAAGATTTTACCATCAGTAAAACCTGCCCGGAATGTCATGGAGCTCGGTTAAAAAAAGAATCGTTGCATTTTCGTATCGACAATAAAAATATTGCCGAACTCGCTGAACTGGATATTCTTCATTTAAAGAAGTGGTTTGAAGGTGTTGAAACCAGACTCAGCGAGAAACAAAAAATTATTGCCACGGAAGTATTAAAAGAAATCCGGAAGCGAATAGGATTTCTATTGGATGTTGGGCTCGATTATCTTCATTTAAATCGACCACTAAGAACCTTAAGCGGTGGCGAAGCGCA
>JALOMY010000361.1 GCA_025455225.1 Cyclobacteriaceae bacterium
CTTCTGAACCATGGGTACCTCTTCCAACAGAATTTCAACACCCAGGTCGCCACGGGCCACCATCACCGCATCGGTTGCGGAGATGATTTCATCAATATTAGTCAGAGCCTCCGGCTTTTCAATTTTGGCAACAATACGTGAAGACGACTGATGCTGATCAATAATACTTCGAAGAATTTTTATGTCTTGTGCCTTCCTTACAAATGAAAGTGCAATCCACTCAACATTATTTTTCAATCCAAACTGGAGATCTTCAAGATCCTTTTCGGTAAGTGAAGGTGCCGATACTTTAGTATTGGGCATGTTGATTCCCTTACGGGATTTCAACGTACCGCCATAGACCACTTCGGTGATTACATCAATATCGCGTACTTCTTTAACCTTCAATTCAATCTTGCCATCGTCTACCAGGATCATGTCTCCTTTCTTCACATCCCGGGGCAATTCCTGGTAAGAAGTGCTGGCCATTTCACGGTTGCCAACAAGCTGGCGGGTTGTAATGATAAATTCCTGGCCGCGTTCCAGAACCGTATCTGATGCTACTTCCTGAACCCGGATTTTAGGTCCCTGCAAATCAAGGAGCAGGGCAACCGTAGATCCTAGTTCGGCATTGATTTCGCGAACCATGTCCACAACCTTTTGATGATCGGCATGTGAACCATGAGAGAAATTCAGTCGGAATACATCCACACCTTCCTTAGCTAGAGCGCGAAGCATTTCTTTGTTGTTGGATGCAGGACCAACCGTGGCAACAATTTTGGTTTTGTTGTAAGATATTTTTTCAATCATAGTTTAAAAGATATCAGGCTAGAATATAAAATTTGATTTCGAACGTAATGAATCAGTCGGAAGGCTGGTAATCAATTCAATGGAAGGTATCTCTTTTAACAAATTCATTACGCTGGTAAAATACTCCGGTTCTTCAGAAGCCGTCAAAATTATGAAATCAAATCGAGGAAATTCAGGCACCAGAAAATAGTTTCCTTCTGTATAATCAACCGGTTTGTTTTTAAACAGTTTCAATCGATTGAGACGTGTTTCAAACGCATAAAAGGAAAACTGCCTTTCCGTTTGATTTTTAAAACCTACCACAAGATCGGGTTGTTTAACCAGGTGAATACCCAGCTTATGATTAATCTCCCAGGCCATTTTATACCCTCGCGCAGTGGATACAATACCGGCTAATTCAAAGTCGTAATCGTACTCAACAATGAGTTTACTTTTCTTCATTTTTGAATTGATTCAGCCGGATTTCAGTCGAATCTGACAAGATTAAAAAAGTTTGACAATATTGCCGTAAATATCTTTCTTTGCACAGATTTTTAAATCCTAAAACCTCAAAAACATGTCTGAAATCGCACAAAAAGTAAAACAGATTATTATCGACAAACTGGGTGTTGAAGAATCTGAAGTTACTCCTGAAGCAAGCTTTACCAATGACCTTGGCGCTGACTCACTGGACACCGTTGAACTGATCATGGAGTTTGAAAAAGAGTTTAACATCTCCATTCCGGACGATCAGGCCGAAAATATTTCTACCGTTGGCCAGGCCATTTCTTACCTGGAACAAAACGTAAAGAAGTAATTTGACCTTTACTTTTACCTCATCCCACCATCCGCATCATGACTTTAAAACGAGTAGTAGTCACCGGTTTAGGTGCATTAACCCCTATTGGCAACACACTCCAGGAATACTGGGAAGGGTTGAAAGCCGGTAAAGGCGGTGCCGCACCCATTACCAAATTCGATGCTACACTCTATAAAACCAAGTTTGCTTGCGAAGTAAAAAATCTTGATATCGGCAACTTCATGGACCGCAAAGAGGCCCGCAAGATGGACCCGTTTGCGCAATACGCCATGGTGGTTGTAGATGAGGCTGTAAAAGACGCCAACCTTCCGTTGTCTGAATTAAATCCCGATCGCGTTGGTGTGATCTGGGGTTCAGGCATCGGGGGGTTACTAACTTTCCAGGAAGAGGTTAAATCGTACGCCAAAGGTGACGGAACTCCGCGATTCAACCCTTTCTTTATTCCAAAAATGATCCCCGACCTAAGCGCAGGTCATATCTCCATTAAATATGGTTTCCGCGGACCTAATTTTGTAACCGTATCCGCCTGTGCTTCTTCTACAAATGCCATCTATGATGCCCTTACCTATCTGCGTTTAGGCAAAGCCGATATAATTGTGTCGGGTGGTTCAGAAGCCGCTGTGTGCGAGGCCGGTGTTGGCGGGTTTAATGCCATGAAAGCGCTTTCCGAAAGAAACGACTCTCCGGAAACCGCTTCAAGACCGTATGATAAAGACCGTGATGGTTTTGTCCTGGGTGAAGGTGCCGGTGCGTTGATCCTTGAAGAATATGAGCATGCGAAAAAACGCGGGGCAAAAATTTATGCTGAAGTAATTGGTGGCGGTATGTCAGCCGATGCCTATCATATCACAGCCCCTCATCCGGATGGTGCCGGTATTACACGTGTAATGGAAAATGCATTGCAGGATTCAGGCATCAAAGCCGAAGAAGTTGATTACATCAACACCCACGGTACCTCAACACCGTTGGGTGATATCGGTGAGATACGGGCTATCCAGCAGGTATTTGG